>NZ_LZJB01000467.1:0-1425 GCF_001666895.1 Mycobacterium sp. E3298 | reverse complement strand
CCCCCCAACCCGCCACATACAACTCACCCACCACACCCACCGGCACCGGATTCAGCCAGTTGTCCAACACGAACAGCGCCGCGCCGGGTATCGGTGAGCCGATCGGCGGTGTCCCGCTCCACGCGGTCAGCGGCCTGGTCATCGCCGCGTACATCGTGGTTTCGGTGGGGCCGTATTGGTTGACCATCACCCGCCCGGGCGCCCAGCGATCCACCACCTCGGGCGGGCATGGCTCCCCACCCATCACCAGCGTCGCCACCGAGTCCAACCCCTGGGGCGACAACGCCGCCACGGCCGACGGGGTGTGGCTCAGCACGTCGACCTGTTCGCGAATCAGCATGGCGTGCAGGTCTTCTGGTGAGCGGACCACCGCGTCGGGCACGATCACCAGCCGGCCGCCGTGCAACAGCGACCCGAAGATCTCCCACACCGAGAAGTCGAAGGCCAGCGAGTGACACTGCGACCACACGCGGCCCAGGGCCAGCTCGTCGTGCACCGACTCCAGCAACTGGGTGACATTGCGATGGGTGACGGCCACACCCTTGGGCACCCCGGTCGTGCCCGAGGTGTAGATGATGTACGCGACGTCCCCGGAAGACGGCACCGACAGCGGGTCGGCCGACTGCGTCGCGATTTCCGGGTCGTCGAACTCTATGACGGCCAGGTCCGACCCGTCGAGCCGCGATCGCACGCCCGCGGTGGTGACGGCGGCGATCGGTAGGGCGTCGGTGAGCATGAATTCGATGCGGGCCGCCGGCAGTGCCGGGTCGATGGGCAGGTAGGCCGCCCCGGTCTTGAGCACCGCCAAAATCGCCACCACGGCCTGCGCCGAGCGCTCGGCCAACAGCCCCACACACTCCCCCGGACCGGCACCATACTCAATCAACAAGCGCGCCAACCGATTCGACGCCTCATCCAACTCGCCATACGTCAACGACCCGCCCCCACAGCTGATCGCCACCGCCCCCGGGGCACGATCCACCTGCGCCGAAAACAGCTCCGGAATCGACACCCCCACCGGCACCGAACCACCCAACACCGCCCGATTACCGATCACCTCCAGACGCGCACGCTCGCCCTCATCCAGCACCTCGATCGACGAGACACGCCGCGAGGAGTCGGCGGTCATGGTGACCAATACGTCGTGCAGTTGCGCGGCCAGGGCCTCGATGCGGGCGGTGTTGTATACGTCGGTGCGGAATTCCACCGCCCCGCCGATGCCGGCGGGCTGCCCGTCCTCGGTCCAGCGCTCGGCCAGCGAGAACACCAGATCCATGCGGGCACTGCGGGTGTCGGTAGGCAGCGGCGTTACTTGCAGATCGCCGAGCCGCACGTCGGCGAATTCTTCGTTCTGCCAGGCTAAGACGACTTGGATCAGGGGGTGGTGGGTCAGGCTGCGGGTGGGGTGCAGCCGTTCGACGAGGA
>NZ_LZJB01000466.1:0-3445 GCF_001666895.1 Mycobacterium sp. E3298 | reverse complement strand
GTGATCGGCCCGTGCCGGACCGCGATCTTGCCGACCTCCAGCCGCGGGTCGCAGTGCAGGGCGAAGATCCGCGAGACCCCGGTGATGGCGCCGGCGGCGATGGCGTCGATCGCACCGCCGGGCATCAGCTCCTCGGCGGCCTGGAAGATCAACCGCACGCCGACCGGCAGCTCCGGCACCGACGCCAGGGTCAGCGCGGTGCCCAGCAGGATGGCGGTGTGGGCGTCGTGCCCGCAGGCGTGCGCGACATTGGGCATGGTCGAGGTGTACGGCGCGCCGGTCCGCTCGGCCATGGGCAGCGCGTCCATGTCGGCCCGCAGGGCGATCCTCGGTTCGTGCTCGGGGCCCAGGTCGCAGACCAGTCCGGTGCCACCCGGCAGCACCTTGGGGTTCAGCCCGGCGTCGGCCAGCCGCTCGGCGACGAACTGGGTGGTGGCGTACTCCTGGCGGCCCAGCTCGGGGTAGCGGTGGATGTGCCTGCGCCACTCGACGAGGTCGTCGTGGTGTGCGGCCAGCCAGGACGTGGCGGCGTCGGCCAGGCTCATGGGTGCGCCCGCCGTTCTCGCGCGGCCAGCACCCGGTCACGCTGGGCGGGTGTTTGGGCCAGCTGAACGACCGTGCGGGCCAACATGATTGCGCCCTCGACGACGGCGCGGTCGCCGCTGGGGCCGGCCGCGGCGGTGGCGAAGGCGCGCTGGTGCACCGTGGCGCCGCCTGCGTCGAGCCCGACGATCGGATGGATCCCCGGCAGCACGTGCGTCACGTTGCCCATGTCGGTGCTGCCCATGGGCAGCGCCGCTTCGACCTCGCGGGCCACCGGCTCGCGGCCGAGCCGGCACATCTCGTCGCGGAACACGTCGGCCAGCCATTCGTCGGGCCGGAGTTCGTCGTAGGCGGGCGCCGGGTTGTCGATCTCGTATTCGCAGCCGGTGGCCAGCGCGCCCGCGGCAAAGCACGCGTACATCCTGCCCTCCAGCTGTCTCAGGGAATCCGACTCGAACGCCCGCATCGCGTACTCCAGCGTCGCGCGCCCGGGGATGACGTTGACCGCCTGTCCGCCGTCGGTGACGATCCCGTGCACCAGTTGACCCGGGGCCAGTTGCTGCCGCAACAGCCCGACGGCCACCTGCGCGACGGTCACGGCGTCGGCGGCGTTGATCCCCAGATGCGGCGCGACGGCGGCATGGGATTCCTTGCCACGGTAGTGCACGGTCGCCTCCGACAGCGCCAGCGAGCGGGCCGCGGCGATGTCGGCGGGACCGGGATGCAGCATCACCGCCGCCGCGACGTCGTCGAACACCCCGGCGCGCAGCAGCAGCGCCTTGCCGCCGCCCATCTCCTCGGCGGGGGTGCCGATCAGCGCCACCCGCAGGCCCAGTTCGTCGGCGACCTCGGCCAGCGCCAGCGCGGTGCCCACGGCCGACGCGGCGATGATGTTGTGGCCGCAGGCGTGACCGATCTCGGGCAGTGCGTCGTATTCGGCGCAGACCCCGACGGTCAGTGGGCCGCTGCCGAAGTCGGCGCGGAAGGCGGTGTCCAGTCCACCGGCCGACGCGGTGATCGCGAAACCACGCTCGGCGACCAATGCCTGCGCCTTCGCGCAGCTGCGATGCTCGGCGAACGCCAGCTCGGGCTCGGCGTGGATGGCGTGGGACAGCTCAACCAGGTCGGAGCCACGTCGCCGCACGACTTCCTCGACCCTGTTTGACGGGTCGTCCAATGCGGTGGGCATCCTCGCAGTATCCCACCGCGACCTTAGGCCCCGGGCCTACACCAGCCCGGCGATGAATCCCGCCGCCTGCCCGGGGTACGGCGGCACCCCGTAATCGTGGTGCGCATCCCGGTCGCGGCCGCCGACCACGCACACCGGGTCACCGGGGCTGCAGATGTCGATGGCGCGGCCGGCGAACAGACCCGTCGTCGACAAGGGCGTGTTGAAGCGGTTTCCGGGGTTGCCGAACACCGCGACCGCCGCCACCTTGTTGGCCAGGCCGGGATCCAGCGCGGGGGCCGATCCGAAGTTGCCGATCCGCTCGCCCAGCGGCGGCACCCCGGCCAGCATCGACACCGCGGCGGCGCCCTGCGAGAAGCCGCCGAGCACCAGCCGCGTCCCGGGGCACTGGTCGACCATCTGCGCGATGTGGTCGCGCGCGTCGTTGGCGCCGTCGGCGGTCTGCAGGAAGTTGTAGCTGGCCGGGTAGTTCACCGGGTAGGCGTCGACGCTGCGCGAGCCGAGGGCGGGCCGCAGGGCGTCGAGCAGCGCATCTCCGGCCACCCCGAGGCCCGGCGGCTCGGCGGTGCCGCGGGCGAAGATGAGTTGGACATCGGGGCATCCGTCGGCCCGCGCCACCGGCGGCCGGCCGCTCGCAATCGAAAACAGTGACACCGCAACGGCGACGGCCAGGCCGACCACCTGCCACCTAGGAAGTTTCATGCGGCAGATTTTCACATATGCCGGCGCGGGCCGTCGCGGCGCTAAGCTCCCCGACTGTGAGCGACCCCGCTTCCGACCCCACCGAACTGGCGCGATTGGCGGCGGAGGTCATCGCGGAGCGCACCGGAGTCCCCGAGCACGACGTGGCCGTCGTACTCGGATCGGGATGGCGCCCGGCGGTCGCCGCCCTGGGCTCGCCGACCGCGGTGCTGCCCCAGGCCGACGTGCCCGGGTTCGCGCCGCCGACCGCGGTCGGGCACACCGGCGAACTGATGTCGACGCGCATCGGCGAGCGCCGGGTGCTGGTGCTCGTTGGCCGCGTGCACGCCTACGAGGGTCACGACCTGTGCCACGTGGTGCATCCGGTGCGGGCCGCCTGCGCGGCGGGGGCGCGCATCGTCGTGCTCACCAACGCCGCCGGCGGCCTGCGGCCGGACCTGACGGTCGGCCAGCCGGTGCTGATCAGCGACCACCTCAACCTGACCGCCCGCTCGCCGTTGGTCGGCCCGCAGTTCGTGGACCTGACCGACGCCTACGCGCCGCGGCTGCGGGACCTGGCCCGCCAGGGCGACCCCGGGCTGGCCGAGGGGGTCTACGCCGGCCTGCCGGGGCCGCACTACGAGACCCCCGCCGAGGTGCGCATGCTGCGGGCGCTGGGCGCCGACCTGGTCGGGATGTCCACCGTGCACGAGACCATCGCCGCGCGGGCCGCCGGCGCCGAGGTGCTGGGGGTGTCGCTGGTGACCAACCTGGCCGCCGGGATCAGCGGCGAGCCGCTGAGCCACGCCGAGGTGCTCGCCGCGGGCGCCGCGTCGGCGAGCCGGATGGGTGCGCTGCTGGCCGACGTCGTGGCCCGGTTTTAGATGGCGCCCGAGCGACCCTCGGCCTCCGGCGACGCCCGGCTCGCGGTCGCCGCGGCGGAGTGGATCGCACACGATCCCGACCCGGCGACGGCCGCCGAGCTGGCCGCGTGCGCGCCCGACGAGCTGGCGGCGCGTTTCGCGCGGCCGC
>NZ_LZJB01000465.1:0-1087 GCF_001666895.1 Mycobacterium sp. E3298 | reverse complement strand
TCGACCGTCAGCTCGACGGCGTTGGGCTCAGCACTCATCTGACAGGAACTAACCGCCCCACTTGGCGGCTTCGGCCTGGTCCCGGGCGAGCATGGACGTGGTGTTGGCCTCGTGGGTGCTGGCCATCGACTGGTAGGCCCGCACGAGGCTTTCCATCGCCTGGTTCCACTGGGCCTGCCAGGCCTGGTAGGTCATACCGGTGTCGCCCTGCCAGGCGTTGGACAGCGTGGCCTGCTCGCTGGCGATGTCCGAACCCAGCCCCTGCAGCGTGCCGGCGTAGCCGGCCATGTCGGCGGCGTGGCTCAACATCGCCGGGTAGTTGTACATGATTTGGGACATGAGAAGTCCTTTCGCGGTTGTTGGCGGCTGAAGCTCGATCAGAAGGCGTTGTAGCCGGACGCCGCGGCGGCGTCGGCGGCGACGTAGGTTCCCGCGGCGTCGCCGAGGTTGGCCTGGGCGATGTCGAGCAGGGTGTTGACCCGCGCGGCTGCCTCGACGAAGCGGGCGTGCGCGGCCTGGAACGCGGCCGAGGACTCGCCCTGGTGGAACGCCTGTGCCGACATGGCCTCCTGCTCGGCCTGACTGATGGTGCTGCGCATCAACGCCGCCTTGGCACTGAAGGCCGACTGCGCGGCCACCAACTGCGGGATGTGGGCGTCCAACATACTCATGGTGCTTCCTTTCTCTGCGGTCTCATGGGGTTTCGGTGACTGACGAGCATCGGGCTGACTGCCTTATCCCCCTTCCCTGGGCTCGGTCGGGCGCGCCGGGTCGTGGTCCCAGGTGCCGGGCATCATCGGCATCTTTGGGCCGCTGCCGAATTCGCCGTCGGTGAGCTTGGTCAAACCGGCCGCCCGGAAGGTGTTCGCCTTCCGCGCGGTGCCGGCGAAGCCCAGCGTCCCGGCCCCGGCACCGGATGCCACCGCCGCGGCCAGTCGCTCATCGTCGTCGTCGTAGTCCGGGGGCACGCCGATGTCGGAATCCATGTCCGCGAACTCGTCGGCGTGGTCCCGCAGCGTGGCCCGGCGGCGCCGCCGCGCGCGCGCCTCCGCCCGACTGGCCGCGGCGGTGGCATCCGGTGCCGGGG
>NZ_LZJB01000464.1:0-13440 GCF_001666895.1 Mycobacterium sp. E3298 | reverse complement strand
CGTCGACGGGCTGCATCATGCCGCGCGGGGAAGCGGTGCGCATGATCAGGTCGTAGTTCGGGTTCTCCGGCGCCCTGAAGTGTTCGAGCTGCGGGGTGAGCATGCCGCCCGGGCATATCGCGTTGACGCGCAAGCGATCCGCGGTGTACTCCACCGCCAGGGCGCGGGTGAGGCCGACCAGCCCGTGCTTGGCGGCGCAATAGCCGGCCGAGTACGCCTGGCCCTCGACGCCGGCGATGGAGCCGACGTTGACGATGTTGCCGCCGCGCTCCAGTAGGTGCGGCAACGCGGCCCGGCACAGGTAGAACGGACCGTTCAGGTTGACCGCGAGGTCCTCCGCCCAGTCGTCGTCGGTCATCGACTCGGTGCGCCGCATCTGGTGTCGGCCGGCGACGTTGACCAGCACGTCGAGCCCGCCCAGCTCACGCACGCACTGCTCCACCGCGTCGCGGCAGGCCTGCGCGGAAGCGACGTCCACCGATGCGTAACAACCACCTTGGACGTCTGCGAACACCTCGGCCAACCGGCCAGTGTCCCGGCCGATGCCGAAAACCGTTGCGCCCTGGCGGGAGAACAGCCGGGCCGTCTCAGCGCCGAGGCCCGACGACGCCCCGGTCACCAAGGCGACCTTGCCCTGCAGTGCTGACATGTCTGTCCTCGCGGTCAGTAAGAACGGATCCGCGCAACGCTACCGCGCAGGAGCCCCAGCGGGGCAACGAACCTCGGTCCCCACATGGTCATGGCGCGGCGAGCGGTCAACAAGACGAGCAGGCTGATCGCGAGGCGCCCGAGGGCTACCCGGCTCGTGCGCCTCTTCCAGCTTGGCCGCGCCGGTTCCGCGCGCCGGCCGAAGTAATAGCCAACGCCCATTGCCATCGCCAGGGCCGCGACGGCCGCCAGCATCGTCATGATGATGAGCGTTTCGCGTCATCGTCGCGCCGAGGTCACGCGCGAGACACACCTTGGCCACTAAGCGGGCCCGAAGGCGTGGGTGTCAGACGTTCTCGCTCACGACATACACGGCGACATACCCGATGGGGATGCCGGTCCAGGTGGCGATGCATTCGCGTGCGGCCGGCTCCACCATGTCCCGGCGGACGGTGCGGGTGACCCTGCCGATCTCGGGAACGCGGATCATCCATCCGTCGGCATCGCGAGTGATCTCGATATCGAAGCACTGGCCGACCATGGGGCATTTCACGCGAGGCACGACCCGCGACGAGCGGGTGCTGCGCAGCGATTGTCGGCGCAGCAGGGTGGGCTGAATGGGCATGGCTGCTTTCGGAGAGTCGCAATCAGAACCGCGGGCAAGAGTAATGCGCATTCAGACGAAAACCTAATCGGCCAGTCAAACTGGCATGCACCTGATGCGCACTCTCCACCAAGTCGTCGCCGGGACTTAATGTTTGTGTTCATGCGACTGGTCCACGCGCCCGCGTTCGCGGCGAGTTTGCTGTCCGCGTTGGCCATCGGCTGTCCTGCCGCCCCGGTGGCGTGCGCGGATGGCGGATACGGACCCGGCTCCTACGCGGTGCCCGCCCAACTCCCCTACGGCACCTACGTCGCCCACGCCGAACCGGGCGACTACCGAGCGGCCTGCGTCTTCACCACGTGGACCCGCGACGGGAGACTGATCAACTCCGACAGCGGGATTCAAACGACCCCGGTCACGGCGAATCTCTCGGCTCCCGCGGTGGCGAAGTTCATCACGCACGGCTGCACGCCGTGGACGAAAGTGGGTTGACACCTCATTGCGCTGCCGTGGCGCGGCGTGTGCGCGAAGCGGCCGAGCGCGCGGGTCGGGCCCGCATGTGATCGCGGGCGCGACCCATGATGTCGCCGAGCGCCCGCACGTCCTCGCCGGAAAGCGCATCGAACAGCAGGTCGCGGACAACCTCGATGTGGCCCGGCAGCACTTTGGCAAGCCGCGCATGGCCCGCTTCGGTGATGCCGACGACCGTGGCGCGCTGGTCGTCGACGCTGGCTTCGCGGGCGATGAGGCCCGCCTGTTCCAGCAGACCCGCCTGATGGGTGAGGCCGCTGCGGCTGTAGACCACGCCGTCGGCCAGTTCGGTCATGGTCAACCGGCGCTGGGCGTCGGCAAGCTTCGCCAAAATCTCGAACTGCACGTAGCTGAGGTCGCCCTCGGCCCGTAGCTGTCGCTGCACGGCGTACTGCAGCAGGCTGACCGCCTCCATCAGGGCGAAGTAGGCGCGCATCTGCTGAGGCTTGAGGGCTTGTGCCATGCCTTGATCGTAATGCTTCGAGCTCGAAGCAATGTGGTGATCGTCACCCGGAACTCCGGAATCGCTTCGATCTCGAAGCAAGTTATGCGTAGTGCAACTGCTTCGAGATCGAAGCACCTAGGTGAAACGGAGAAGACCATGAAGGCTGTGCAGTACCACCGTTACGGCGGCAGTGACGTTCTGCGGTACGAAGAGGTTCGGCGGCCGGTGCCCGGCCCCGGCGAAGTGCTGGTGAAGGTGGCCGCAACCTCGTTCAACCCGGTCGACGCCGGGATCCGGGACGGCTACCTGTCCGAGGTATACGCGATCTCCTTCCCCCACACGCCGGGCATCGACGTCGCCGGAACCGTCGCCGAGCTCGGTGACGGGGTGACGGGGTGGAACGTTGGTGACGCCGTCGTCGGGTTGCTGCCTTTGGACGCCCCCGGCGCCGCCGCAGAGTACGCGCTCGCCCCGGCCGCGGTGCTGACCGCAGCGCCAAAGTCGGTGCCGCTCGCCGATGCCGCGGCGCTGCCGACGGTCGGACTGACGGCATGGCAGGCGTTGTCCGAGATCGCCGAACTCAGGTCCGGGCAGTCCATTTTGATCAACGGCGCGGGCGGAGCGGTCGGCGGCTACGCGGTCCAGCTCGCCAAGCAGGTCGGAGCCGTCGTCACCGCGACCGCGTCCGCGCGCAGCGCTTCCCGGCTGCGCCACCACGGGGCCGACCGGATCATCGACTACATCGACTACGCGAACACCCCGCCGCACGTCGCCGGGCAGCCGTTCGACGTGGTGCTGAACCTGGTCAGCACCGCACCGGAGCAGACTGCGGCCCTGGTCGGCCTGGTCGCCGACGGCGGGTTTTACCTGGGCACCATGACGTCCGGCGAGGAGGACGCGGCTAGGCGGGTGCGCGCGCAGCGGGTGTTCGTCCGCAGCGACGCCGCGCAGCTGGCCGAACTCGTCAACCTGGTCGACGCCGGAAACCTGGTGATCGACGTCGCCGACCGCCGACCGCTGACCGACGCTGCCGCCGTGCACGATGACTCCGACGCCAATCGGCTGCCCGGGAAGACGATTCTGATTCCCGGCCAATGAGATTCGGTCGATTCAGTTGAAGGCGTGTCCCGCCGGCAATCCGCCGGCGGGACACGCCTTGAGTCTGGGCGCTATCGTCCGTCTTGCTATGCCGCCCGGCTCGGTGGAAACGCGGCTTGCGTCTCGATGGCTTCGCGGTAGGCGGACACCCGGCCCGGCATCGTCCCGAGCGCGGCGATGGTACGACCACCGCGCCCGTACGCCGCGACGAACTCCCAGGCGCCCGGATCGCCTTCGACGATCTCGACGGAGTCGTAGTCGGTTGGCACGCCCAGCATCTGCAGCTTGACGTCGTATTGATCCGACCAGAAGTACGGCACCTCGTCGTAGGGCTCCGCGCCCCGCGGCCCCGCCATCAGGGCCCGGGCGGCGGCCGCACCCTGACGGCCCGCGTCGTCCCAGTGCTCGGTACGCAGGTGCCGCTCGTACAGCGGGTGCCACCAGCGCGCGACGTCGCCGGCCGCGACAACCGGGACGTCCGCGGTGCCGCCCTCCGCGACACCGCAGGCGTCGCAGATCACGCCGTCGTCGACACGCAAGCCGGAGCCGTCCAGCCATTCGGTGGCGGGGGTGACCCCGAGTCCGACGATGACGAGATCGGCCGGAACCTGCGAGCCGTCGGTGAGGCGAACACCTTCTACCCGGCCGTTGCCCACGAATCCGTCGACGCCCACGCCCACCCGCAGATCCACGCCATGTTGGCGATGCAGGTCGGCCCAGCGCGACGCCAGCTCCGTGCCCAACGCGGAAAGCAATGGGCTGGCCGCCTTTTCGACCAGCACCACGTCCAACCCCATTGACCGGCAACTCGCGGCGACCTCGGCGCCGATGAACCCGCCGCCGACGACCACCACCCGCGGTCGCGAACCCAGCCGATCCCGGATGGCCAGGCAGTCCTCGACCGTTCGCAGCATCAGCACCCCGTCGGGAACCGGGCCGCCCGGCCATTCGCGTGGCACCGCGCCGCTGGCGATCACCAGCCCGTCGAACGGCAAGCCGAACTCCTGGTCGGCATCGCGCACGTGGATGGTGCGCGAGGACATGTCCAGCTTGAGAGCCGATGCGCCACGCAAGACGCGCGCTTCGGTGTCGAATTGCGGCGCCAAGTCGACGCCGGCCCGGTGCACCGTGCCGGTGAGGAACTTCTTCGACAGCGGCGGGCGATGGTACGGGGCGTGCCGCTCGGCGCCGACGATGGTGAGTGCGCCGTCAAAGCCCTCCTGCCGCAGCGTCTCTGCCGCGCGGGTGCCCGCCACGCCGGCACCGACGACGACGACCTCTTTCAGGTTTCTCTGCTGGCGACCCGGCATCGCTTCAGTCCTTCACCGTGATCGCTTGGGTGGGACACGACACCTGGGCGCCAATCAACTGCTGGCGCAGCGCCTCTGGTGCCTCCTCCTGCAGTACGTGCAGACCGTCCTCGCGCACGTCGAACACCTCGTGGCAGATGCTCATGCACACGCCGTTGCCGTCGCAGGTATCAAGATCTACCGAAACCTTCATCACACCTTCGCCTTTCGTGCTCCGTTGCCGGAAGTCTCGATCCCTTGGGTTTGATCCGGCGACTTCCCTTGGGATCGCGCCCGCTCCTTGGCGGCCTTCGCCACCGGCGAGTACGCCAGGTAGTCGATCGCCATCTGTGTGGACCCTTCGTCGTTCGGGTGGTGGCTGGGCCGCAGATACCGGACCGGCGTCGTCACCATCAGCTTCCACGGGCCCGGAAGCTTGTACTCGCGAGCGGCCGATAGCCAATCCCGCCAACGCCACTTTTGGTCGATGGTCGGGTCTTGGGCCATCAGGTAGCGCGCTCCCGCGACCCACCAGGCGATGAACAGCGGCGTGGTGAAGAACATCGAGAACGCCCTGATCCAGTAGTTGCCGCTGACGTGCTGGAAGACGTCGTACACCAGCGCGCGGTGCTCGACCTCCTCGGCCCCGTGCCAGCGCAACAGGTCGAGCATCATGGGGTCGGCCTTCGCGTAGTCCAGACCTCGGTTAGTCAGCACCCACTGGCCCAACATCGCCGTGTAGTGCTCAAGCGCGGCTACGTCGGCCAGGCGCCGATAGAGCCACCACCGCTTCATGGCCGGCGGAAACCACTTGGGCGGGTCGCCCAGCGTCATCGACAACAGCCTCCCGAGCCGATCGGTATACGGCTTGGTGTCGATCCCCTGCTCGGCGAGGTGGTCGAGCACCACCTGGTGGGCCCACGCATGCCAGGACTCCTGCTGGATGAACGGTTTGATCGCCGCCTCCAACTCCGGATCGTCGACCAGCGACGACGCTTCGAGAACGGCCTTGATGAAGTGGCGCTCGCCCTCGGGCAGCAGGAGGTGCAAGACATTGATCATGTGTGTCGAGAACGGGTCGTCGGGCACCCAGTGCAGTGGCGTCTCCGACCAGTCGAACCGAACCATCCGGCGGTACATGGGATGGCCGTCGTGGTGAAGTTGGACCTCGGGCATCGAAAGCTCCCTCCCGGATTGTCTGCGAACAGCCGTTCACTCGGCCGCGTACCCACGCCTGCCGCCGGTTATGCGTACCGGCGGTACGAGGTTTCTGAGAGTTGCCTACCGAGGCACGGATGTCCCCGAGCGGCGCGTAATCGGCGCAGATAGGACGGGGTCGCTCGTCGCCGGCGCTTCCGACATTGACTCGACACGGTGAAGCGCAGAAACCGATTGGATATCGACTAGTACGCGCCACTTATGTTGACAAAAGTCACAAATTTAACATCACGCGATGCAGGATTCGTCGGCGAATGTGCGGCCGTCGCGCCCCATTCCCCGGCGCGATTTATTGCGCTACGCCATTCCCCTGGCGGTACTACCGGGGTTGTATGCGGCATCGACAAGTATGGCCCGCCCTGCCGCGGCCGCCGTCCCGCCCAGACTGATCGACTTCGCCATGCGCCAAATCCCGGCGGACCACATTCGGGCCGCCGGCTACTCCGGCGTCATCAACTACGTTTCGCTATCGCGTCCCGGCTCGACCATGGGCGCCAAGCCGATCACACGGCCCTACGCCGAGCAGCTGACCGCCGCCGGGCTGATGATCGTCAGCAATTACCAATACGGCAAGCCGGGCGGGACGGCACCGTCGGACTTCAGGCGCGGGTTCGAGGGCGGCGTTGCCGATGCTCGCACCGCGTGGGATTTGCATACCGCGGCGGGTGGCGGTCAGAGTGCGCCGATCTTCTTCAGCGTCGACGAAGACATAAACCACGACACCTGGAACAATTTGGCGCTCAAGTGGTTTCGCGGAATCAATTCGGTATTGGGAGTGCAGCGCACCGGCGTCTACGGCGGTATCGATGTGTGCCAGTGGGCCGCGGCCGACGGCGTCATCGGCAATTCGCGCACCCCCGGCCACCGCTGGGCCTGGCAAACCAAGGCCTGGTCCCGGGGCCAGGTCGACCCTGCCGCCGTCCTCTATCAACGCGTGGTGAGTACGCCGTCGAATCCAGGTCCGGAAGTCGGGGGCCTCCAGGTCGACGTCAACGACGTCCTCGCCGCGGATTGCGGTCAGTGGAACCTGCATCGGTGAGGCCGCATCCCGCTTGATCGCCCATTATCACCGCCGTCACTCTTTCCCACACTCACGCCACCGGGCGATCACCTGGCCGGCGAAGTCCAGCATCTGGTCAAGGGTGGGGAACAATGCGAAGGCATCCACGATCGCCTCGTCGGCACCGGACTGGGCGAGGCGCTCGAGCTTGTCGGTGACGGAGTCAACTGACGTGCCCGGGTCGAGGTTGATCCGCATGGCCGTCTTCAGCGCGTCCGGATCGCGGCCGGCGTCCTTTGCCGCCCGGCGCGCAATCGACCACAAGTGGTCGGTGACCTCGTCCTGCAGCCCCTCGACCCCGAGCCAGCCGGTGCCGCTGCGGCCGACCCGGCGCATCGCCGCCTCGCTGGCACCGCCGATCCAGATGGGCGGACCGCCGGCCTGGACCGGGCGCAGGTCGGCATGAACCGGCGGCAGGGAGAAGAACTCGCTCTCCCAAGAAACCGGGTTGGTCGTCCACCACTCGTGCAGGAACGCCAGCAGGTCATCGAGCATCCTCCCGCGCCGGCTCCAGTCCGCGCCGCGGGCGATGTCGTGTTCGTCCTTCATCCATCCGATTCCCACGCCAACGTCCAGGCGGCCGTCGCTGAGCACGTCGAGCGTGGTCAGCAGACGGGCCAGGTGCACCGGCTCGTAGTAGAACGTGCTGAGCGTGCTGGCGTTGAGCCGCACCCTGTTGGTCGCGGTCGCGGCGACGGTCCAGAGCAGCACCGGGTCGAGGTAGCGGGTCATCTGCGGCGGGTACGGCTGCTCTTTGCCCGGATAGGTGCTGTGCATGTCGACCGGCGTGACCAGGCGATCGCCGACCCACAGTGTGTCGTAGCCGAGGTCCTCGAGCCCGCGGCAGAACGCGCCGAGACCAGCGGCGCCGCGGACGGCGGGCCCGACGATGGGAAGTGCGAAGCCAAGGTTCATCGCTCGAACCCCTTCGGTGATAAATCAACCATTACTTTGGGGGCGCGGGCGCCCTTTGCTCGTTCACTCCTGGGCCGGGCGGCTCAGCCGGCAACGGTGGCGCCGAGGGCGAAGTCGAAATTCCCCACCCCGTGGCGGGCGAGGCCCATCACGACCAGGCCCGTTCCTTCCAGCCAGTGCGCCATGTTCAAGCCGCCGACGTCGAGCGGGCGCAGCTCGAGGCTTTTGATGAACTCCGCCACGGCCGCCTTGGCCCGCGCGTCGTCGCCGGCGATGAAGACGTCGAGCGGCCGGCCCTGCGCCAGGACAGCGCCAAAGATGGTGTTGAAGGCCTTCACCACGCTGGCGCTGGCCGGGGCCGTCTTGGCGACTTCCTGCGCGATCGAGGTGTCATCGGGGATGGCCAGCCCGTCGGCCGCGGCATTGAAGGGGTTGCTGATGTCGACGATGACCTTGCCCGCGAGGGCGTCTCCGTACTGGGCGACGACCGGAACGACATCGGCGTACAACACGGAAACGATGACGATGTCCCCGGCCGGGACGGCGCCGAAATCCCCCGTCGTCGCGCTGCCGCCGAGGCTCTTGGCCAGGTCGGCGGCCTTGGACTGATCGCGGCCGATGATCTCGACGGCGTTGCCGCCCGCTACGGCCAGCGCGCCAATGGTACGAGCCATGTTCCCGGTCCCGATGATGCTGATGCTGCTCATGAGATGTCCTGTCCTGAACTAGTGGTCGGAATGGTTGATGCGTCCACCTTATGGGGATTTTGATGACACGTCAACCACTTACCGGTAGCATGGGGGCCAATGGAACCGAACTGGCTGAACCCTAGGGAAGACCGCGCCTGGCGGGCCTTCCAGCACGCGCACCATCAGCTCGACGTGCACCTGAACCGGGGCCTGCAGAAATCGGGACTGTCCGGGGCCGACTACGAGATCCTGGCGGTGCTTTCCGGCCACGACGGGGACCGCATGCCCGCCCGCGACCTGTGCAATGCACTGGGTTGGGAGAAGAGCCGTGTCTCACATCAGGTGCGGCGCATGCAGAAGGACGGGCTGATCTGTCGCGAGCCCAACCCCGACGACGCCCGCAGCACCATGGTCTGCCTGCTGCCTGCCGGCCGCGCCGCCATCGAGAAGGCGGCGCCCGGGCACGTGGAGGACGTCCGCCGGAACTTCATCGACCTGCTTACCCCGGCCGAGCTCGAGATGCTCGCCGCCCTGAACGAACGGGTCCTGCGCCACTTGGCCAAAGACGAAGACTCCGCGGCCGACGACGAGCCCGCATAGCCTCGTCAGCCCTGAGGTGATGCCGGGCACGTAACGCGGTGGTCGAACCTCCCGCGACGAATCGCGGACCCGTGAATATCTGTGGAGCTAAGGGGACTCGAACCCCTGACCCCCACACTGCCAGTGTGGTGCGCTACCAGCTGCGCCATAGCCCCAAGTCGTGCCAATCGAAGCTACACCACTGGCCACCGACGTTCAAAGCTGCTGGTCAGGCGGGCTCGAGCGCCGTCCGCGTCTCGGGCGCGGGCACCCAGGCGACGGCGGCGACCAACAGAACAACCCCACTGATCGCGAACGCCCAGCCGTAGCTCAGCCGCTCGGCGACCCAGCCGACCGCTATCGAGCCGACGATCGCGCCCAGATCCGACGCCATCTGCACCGCGGCCACCGGCGTGCCCGCGCGAGCCTCCCTGCCGAGGATGTCGGCGACGGCGGCCTGCATAGGAGACATGAAGATCCCCGTCGTCACGCCGGACACAAACCCCACGACCATGAACGCGGGCAGCGACGTCACGACGCCCAGCCCGGCGGTGGCCGCACCGGATGCCGCCAGACCGACAATCAACAACGTGCGCCGCCCCATCCGGTCGGACAAGTAGCCACTGGGAATGACGGCCACCGCATTGCCGGCCGCGAAAGCCGCCAGCACCACGCCGATGACCCCGACGCTGCGGCCCATGACGTCGGAAATGAACAGCGGGACCAGCGCGACGCGCAGCCCAAACGCCGACCAGCCCATCGCGAAATTGGACAACAGCGCCGACCGATACGCGCGGAACCCCAACGCTTCTCGGATCGTCACCGTCGATCGTGTCGGCGGCAAAGGCGCGGCCAGCGTCGAATTACGCAAGCCATAGAACAGCACCACGGCCACCACCAGCATTGCGGCACCGTAGACGATGAAGGGAGCCGTCAGCCCCCAGCCCGCCGCCAGGGCGCCGACCGCCGGCCCACCGACCGCGCCGATCATGAACGAACTGGTAAAAATGCCCGCGATTCGCCCGCGGGCGTCGGGCGGGCTGATGTGGATCATCAACCCCAAGGCCGCGACGTAAAACAGCGTCGAACCCAAGCCGCTGAGTGCGCGAAAAAATAGGAGTTGCCAGTACGCCCGCGAGAACGCGCACGCGGCCGTGGCCAACCCCACGATCAGCAAACCACCGATGTAGATCCGCCGTTCACCCAACCGTTGCGCCAACAGTCCGCTTATCGGTGCGAAACACAGTCGGGTCAACGAGAAGACGGTGACCAAGAAAGTCACCGCCTCGATGCTGACCCCGAAGGTGCGGGCGAAGGCGGGCATTGCCGGCGAAATGACGCCGTAGCCCAGTGCCACCATGATGTTGGCCCAGCTGAGGATCCAGACTTCGCGCGGAAGCCGCGCAGAAGAAGAGCCGCGTCCCCCCGGGCGGGCAAGTCGGAGGGAACAAGTCACCCAATGACTTTATTAACTACCTCGCGCGCGGTTTCCTGCACCTCCACCAAATGCTCGGGTCCGTTGAAAGACTCGGCATAAATCTTGTAGACGTCTTCGGTGCCCGACGGCCGCGCAGCAAACCACGCGTTGGCGGTCGTCACCTTTAATCCGCCCAACGGCGCGCCGTTGCCGGGCGCGGTGGTGAGTTTCGCGGTGATCGGCTCGCCGGCCAATTCGGTGGCGGTCACCTGCTCGGGTGAGAGCTTGGAAAGCCGCGCTTTCTGGTCGCGATCGGCAGGCGCGTCGACTCTGGCGTAGAACGGCGTCCCGTACTCGGCGGTCAGCTCCTGATAGCGCTGCGACGGGGTCAATCCGGTGACGGCCAGGATCTCGGAGGCCAGCAGCGCCAGGATGATGCCGTCCTTGTCGGTGGTCCACACCGAGCCGTCGCGCCGCAGGAACGACGCGCCCGCGGATTCCTCGCCGCCGAACCCGATGGTGCCGCCGATCAGGCCGTCGACGAACCACTTGAAGCCGACCGGGACCTCGAGGAGCTTGCGGCCGATGCCGGCGACCACCCGGTCGATGATGGACGAGCTGACGGCGGTCTTGCCGACGGCGATGCCGTCCGGCCACGACGGCCGGTTGGTGTACAGGTAATCGATGGCGACCGCCAGATAGTGGTTGGGGTTGAGCAGCCCACCGTCGGGCGTGACGATGCCATGCCGGTCGGAGTCCGCGTCGTTGCCGGTGGCGATCTGATAGCTATCGCGGTTGGCAATCAACGAGGCCATCGCGTCCGGTGAGCTGCAGTCCATCCGGATCTTGCCGTCGTGGTCGAGCGTCATGAACCGCCATGTCGCGTCGACGAGCGGGTTGACCACGGTCAGGTCCAACCCATGCCGCTGCGCGATCTCGCCCCAGTAGTCCACGCTCGCCCCGCCGAGCGGGTCCGCACCGATCCGCACCCCCGCCGCGCGGATCGCGTCGATGTCGACCACGTTCGGCAGGTCGTCGACGTAGGTGCCGAGATAGTCATAACGCTGGACGGCATCCAGCGCTCGCGCGAACGGCACTCGCTTCACCCGGGCGCCGTCGCGGAGAATTTCGTTGGCGCGCTTGGCGATTGCGTTCGTAGCGTCGGTGTCCGCGGGCCCGCCGTTGGGCGGGTTGTACTTGAAGCCGCCGTCGGGAGGCGGGTTGTGCGACGGCGTCACGACGATGCCGTCGGCCAGCGCGTCGGTGCGGCCGCGGTTGTAGTTGAGGATCGCGTGGCTGACCGCCGGTGTCGGCGTGTAGCGGTCCCGGGAGTCCACCATGGCGACGACGTCGTTGGCGGCCAGCACCTCCAGCGCCGAGACCCATGCCGGCTCGGAAAGGCCATGCGTGTCCCGGCCGATGAACAGCGGGCCCGTGGTGCCATGTGCGGCGCGGTACTCGACGATGGCCTGGGTGATCGCGACGATGTGGGCCTCATTGAACGCCCCGTTGAGCGCGGAGCCGCGATGGCCCGACGTGCCGAACACCACCTGCTGTGCGACGTCGTCGGGGTCGGGCTGAACCGAGTAGTAGGCCGTCACCAGGTGCGGCAGGTCGACGAGGTCTTCGGGCTGGGCCGGCTGACCGGCGCGAGGGTGGGCCATGGTTACCAATTCTGCCCGCGGCGCACGTCGCCGACCTGTCAGGTACTTTTCTGACGTCCCGGATTCACCCACCCGTAAATCCTGCACAGGGGAAAGGGATCACGTGGCGCACGACTATCGCGAACTGGCCGCGGTCTTCGCCGGCGGGGCGCTGGGCTCGCTGGCCCGCGCCGCCCTGGGCGTCCTCGCCGCGGGCGACCCGGCGAGGTGGCCGTGGCCGACCTTCACGGTGAACATCGTCGGCGCCTTCCTGGTCGGGTACTTCACCACCCGGTTGCTCGAACGGTTGCCGTTGTCGAGTTATCGGCGTCCCCTGCTCGGCACCGGGTTGTGCGGTGGGCTCACGACGTTCTCGACGATGCAGGTCGAGACGCTCAGGATGGTCGAGCACGGCCACTGGGCATTGGCCGCCGGCTACACCGTCACCAGCGTCGTGTTGGGACTGCTGGCCGTACACCTGGCCACCAAATTGGTGCGCCGGGTCCGGGTCCGCGGATGACGGCCGGCGCGGTCACGACGGTCGCGGTGTGGGTCGGTGTCGCGCTGATCGGCGGCGTCGGCTCGGTGCTGCGCTTCGTCGTCGACCGCGCGGTGGGCCGCCGGGTGGCCCGGTCCTTTCCGTTCGGCACGTTGGCCGTAAACGTCAGCGGCGCAGCGCTCTTGGGCTTTCTCGGGGGCCTGGTGCTGAGCAAGGAAGCGGCCCTGCTGGCCGGCACCGCGTTCGTAGGCGCCTACACCACTTTTTCCACCTGGATGCTGGAAACTCAACGGCTCGGCGAGGAGCGCCAGGTGCGCGCGGCAATCGCCAACATCGTCGTCAGCGTCGCGCTCGGTGAGGCGGCCGCGTTCTTGGCGCAGCGCATCGCCGAGCAGCTCTGAGTCAGCCGCCGGGCACGTCGTCGGGCGTGCGGGGCAGCGCGTAAAGGGCCATCCGCCGGTTCGACATGTCGTGCTCACCGAGGAAGACGCAGCCGCCCCGTTCGCAGAACGTGCGCGCCAGGACGTTGCGGTGATCCGGATCGAACATGATGCGCCGGCATTGCGGATCGAGGCCCAGGATGCTGCCCACCAGGTAGGGCAGCAGGTAACTGACGTGGCCCCGCTTGATGTAGTCCAGATCGGCGACCGCGACGTGCAGGCCCAGATCGTGGGGATCGTAGTCATAGCGGTCAGCAATGGAATCCTTTGCCGCCCGGTACAATTCGATGTAGGCACGAGGCATCGCGTACAGCGTGGCGATGAAGGGCCGGGAGAACCCGCCTTCGAGTTGCGCCCTCAGGTAG
>NZ_LZJB01000463.1:0-7845 GCF_001666895.1 Mycobacterium sp. E3298 | reverse complement strand
GTGGACGTCCTCACCCCCGGCAACCTGCGTCAACTGGTGTTCATCGACAAGCGCCCGAACGCCGTCGTCCTCGCCTCGGCCATGTACATCGCGCTGGCCATCGTCATCATCAGCGCCATCGCCAGCAGCTACAGCCAGCTGGGGCAGGGACTCGTCGGCGTGGCGGTGTACGGGTTGGTGGGAGTCGTGCTGCAGGGCGGGGCGCTGCTGATCCTGCAGATCGCGGTGCCCGGTAAGTTTCGCGAGCACGTCGACGAGCCCGAGCTGCATCCGGCCGCTTTCGCCACGGCCACCATGCTGGTGGCCGTGGGAGGAGTGATCGCCGCCGCCATCTCATGACCTCGACGGAGAGCCGGCCACAGCCGTCGGTCGCCTCGACGCCGCTGCCCGGGCGGTGGCGGGCCGTCCTGCTGGCCGCCGTCGCGGCGTGCGCGGCGTCCGGCATCATCTACGAACTCGCTCTGCTGACGCTGGCGGCGAGCCTGAACGGCGGCGGCATCGTTGCCACCTCGTTGATCGTCGCGGGCTACATCGCCGCGCTCGGCGTGGGCGCCCTAGTGGTCAAGCCGCTCCTGGCGCACGCGGCGATCGCGTTCGTCGCGGTCGAGGTGCTGCTGAGCATCGTCGGCGGCCTGTCCGCCGCGGCGCTCTACACGGTGTTCGCGTTCATCGACGACGAGTCGATGTGGATGCTGGCGCTGGGCACGGCCCTGATCGGTGGGCTGGTCGGAGCCGAGGTGCCGCTGTTGATGACCATGCTGCAACGCGGCCGCAGCGGCGAGGCGCCCGACACCGGCCGGACGCTGGCCAACCTCAACGCGGCCGACTATCTCGGTGCGCTGCTCGGCGGCCTGGTGTGGCCGTTCCTGCTGCTGCCGCAGCTGGGCATGATCCGCGGCGCGGCGGCCACCGGCATCGTCAACCTGCTGGCCGCGGCCGTCGTGGCGATTTTCGTTCTGCGCCGGGTGGTTTCGGCCCGGCAGCTGGCGATGGCGCTGTGCGCGCTCGCCGCGGCGCTCGCGCTGCTGGCCACGCTGCTGGCGCGTTCGGCCGACATCGAGACGACGAGCAGACAACGGCTCTACGCCGACCCGATCATCGCCTACCAGCACTCGGCCTACCAGGAGATCGTGGTCACCCAACGCGGCAACGACATGCGGCTCTACCTGGACGGCGGCCTGCAGTTCTCCACCCGGGACGAGTACCGCTACACCGAAAGCCTGGTCTACCCCGCCCTGGGGGGAGGCGCCCGATCAGTCCTCGTGCTCGGCGGCGGCGACGGGTTGGTGGCCCGCGAACTGCTGCGGCAGCCGGGCATCACCAAGATCGTGCAGGTCGAGCTCGACCCCGCGGTGATCCAACTGGCGCGCACCACCATGCGCAGGGCCAACGGCGGCTCGCTGGACAGCCCGCGCGTCAAGGTGGTGATCGACGACGCGATGCGCTGGCTGCGCTCGCCGCACCCGGACGTCGTACCGCCCGGGGGTTTCGACGCGATCATCGTCGACCTTCCCGACCCGGACACCCCGGTTTTGGGCCGGCTCTATTCGACGGAGTTCTACGCGCTGGTCGGCCACGCGCTCGCCGCCGACGGGCTCATGGTCGTGCAGGCCGGCAGCCCGTTCTCGACGCAGACGGCGTTCTGGCGCACCACCTCGTCGATCCGCACGGCCGGCTATGCCGTGACGCCGTACCACGTCTATGTTCCGACGTTCGGCGACTGGGGATTCACGCTGGCGCGCCGCGGGTCCACGCCGCCGGCACCCACCGTGCCGCCCAACGCTCCCCCGCTGCGCTACCTCAATCAGCACGTGCTGGACGCCGCCACGGTGTTCCCCGACGACACCCGCCCACGCGCTTTGGACCCGTCAACGCTGGACAATCCGCGCATCGTCGAGGACATGCGGCACGGATACGACTAGGCCCGAGGGCGACGACCTGTGCCGGCCGGTCAGTCCTCGTCGAGCGCGGCCAGAACCTCGTCGGACAAGTCGACGTTGGTCCAGACGTTCTGCACGTCGTCGCTGTCCTCCAGGGCGTCGACGAGCTTGAACACCTTCCGGGCGCCGTCGACGTCCACCGGCACGCTGACCGAAGGTTGGAAGCTGGCCTCCGCGGACTCGTAGTCGATGCCGGCATCCTGCAGGGCGGTCCGCACGGCGACCAAATCTGTTGGCTCCGAGATGATTTCGAAGCTCTCACCCAGGTCGTTGACGTCCTCGGCGCCCGCGTCCAGCACGGCGGCCAGCAGGTCGTCCTCGGTCAGGCCGTTCTTCTCCAGCGTGACGACGCCCTTGCGGGTGAAGAGATAGGACACCGAGCCGGGGTCGGCCATCGTGCCGCCGTTGCGGGTCACCGCCACCCGGACCTCGCCGGCCGCGCGGTTCCGGTTGTCGGTCAGGCATTCGATCAGCACCGCCACGCCATTGGGCCCATAGCCCTCGTACATGATCGTCTGGTAGTCGGCGCCGCCGGCTTCCTCGCCGGCGCCGCGCTTGCGGGCGCGCTCGATGTTGTCGTTGGGCACCGACGTCTTCTTCGCCTTCTGGATGGCGTCATACAGCGTCGGGTTGCCCGCCGGGTCCCCGCCGCCGGTACGGGCGGCGACCTCAATGTTCTTGATCAGCCGGGCAAACTCCTTGCCCCGGCGCGCGTCCTTGACGGCCTTTTGGTGCTTGGTGGTGGCCCACTTGGAATGGCCGCTCATCGGTGTCTCTTACCTCTTCTGTGTTCGAAAGTTCGCCAGACGAGTCTACGTGCACGCTTGCTCGCGCCCGACCGGCCGCTGCCCTTGCGGCTCAGCCGCCCCAGCAGTCACAGGAACCCGGGCATATCCGCCTCCGCGAATGTGATATCGCCCGCGCTATCGATTTTTGGGGACCACCTCATCCCCGGGGAACCGCATCGGGTGTGCGCTCACGGCGCCAATCCCGCCGATTTCCCACCCTGGACGCACGCTGAGAGCCCTCGGCGCACACCCGACCCGCAATAGCGGCGACGGCCCGGTGCGTCAGGCGTGCCCGTTGACGACGTCCACGAAGAGCTGGTGGACGCGGCGATCGCCGGTCATCTCGGGGTGGAACGCCGTCGCCAGGTTTCTGCCCTGCCGCACCGCGACCGGGTGCCCCGACGCTTCGGCCAGCACCTGCACGCCCTCCCCGGCCCGCTCGACCCATGGGGCGCGGATGAACACCGCGCGCACCGGGCCGTCCAGACCGGCGAACGGTATGTCGCCCTCGAACGAATCGACCTGGCGGCCAAAAGCGTTGCGCCGCACGGTCATATCGATCGCCCGCAGTGGCAGCGCCTCGCGCCCGCCCGCGCCGGCGTCCAGGATCTCGCTGGCCAGCAGGATCATGCCCGCGCACGCGCCGTAAGCGGGCAGCCCGTCGGCCAGCAGCCCGCGCAGCGGTTCGAGCAGGTCCAGGTCGAGCAGCAGGTGGCTCATCGTGGTGGACTCCCCGCCGGGAATGACCAGGCCGTCGACCTTCTCCAGCTCGGCGCGGCGCCGCACCGGCATCGAATCCGCCCCGGCCTCGCCCAGCGCGGCCAGGTGCTCGCGGGTGTCGCCCTGCAGCGCCAGTACGCCGATGCGCGGCGCGTTCACTGCGCGGTCGGCTGAAACCCGCGCTGGAAGCGAGTCAGCCCCTCCTGCATGACCGCCGCCACCATCTCACCGGATTGGGTGAAGATCTTGCCTTGGCACAGCGAGCGCCCCCCGCTGGCCGACGGAGACGACTGGTCGTAGAGCAGCCACTCGTCGGCCCGGAACGCCCGCATGAACCACATCGCGTGGTCCAGGGACGCGACCTGCAGATGCTCGCGGACGTCGAGGTGGTTGACCTGCGCCGATCCCAGCAAGGTGAGGTCGCTCATGTAGGCCAGCGCGCAGATGTGCAGCACCGGGTCGTCGGGCAGCGGGTCGCGGTGGCGGAACCACACCTGCTGCTGGGAGGCCTTGCCGGGCAACAGCTGCAATTGGTCGCGCGGCACGATGCAGACGTCCCACTCCTCGAACTGCTTGAAGCCGGCGTCGTCGAACACCTTGATCGAGTCCAGGCCGGGCAGCCCGTCGGGAGGCGGCGCGGCCGGCATGACGTCCTGGTGGTGGATGCCCTCCTGGTCGGTCTGGAAGGACGCCCCCATGCTGAAGATGATTTCGCCGTGCTGAATGGCGTTGACGCGCCGGGTGGCGAACGAACCGCCGTCGCGTGTGCGTTCCACGATGAAGACCGTGGGCTCGTTGGCGTCCCCGGGCCGCAGGAAATAGCCGTGCAGCGAGTGCACCTGGTAGCGCGGGTCTACGGTGCGCACCGCCGAGACGAGCGACTGCCCGGCGACGTGGCCGCCGAACGTGCGCTGGAAATATCCCGACTCGGGGCTGAACACCCGGCCGCGGTAGATGTTGACCTCGAGTTGCTCCAGATCAAGGATCTCTTCGATCGCCACCAACAGCCCCCGGCTTACCAGCCGCGTTCGGCCAGCCGATGGGGCTGCGCGATCTGCTCGACGTTGATGCCCACCATGGCCTCGCCCAGCCCGCGCGACACCTTGGCCAGCACGTCCGGGTCGTCGTAGAAGGTGGTCGCCTTGACGATGGCGGCCGCGCGCTGCGCGGGATCCCCGGACTTGAAGATCCCAGAGCCGACGAACACCCCCTCGGCCCCGAGTTGCATCATCATCGCCGCGTCGGCCGGCGTGGCGATGCCGCCGGCGGTGAACAGGGTGACCGGCAGCTTGCCGGCCCGGGCCACCTCGACCACCAGCTCGTAGGGCGCCCGCAATTCCTTTGCGGCGACGAACAATTCGTCTTCCGACATCGAGGTCAGCCGGCGGATCTCGCCGCCGATGGCCCGCATGTGTGTGGTGGCGTTGGAGACGTCCCCGGTGCCGGCCTCGCCCTTGGACCGGATCATCGCCGCGCCCTCGCTGATGCGCCGCAGCGCCTCGCCCAGGTTGGTCGCGCCGCACACGAACGGCACGGTGAACTTCCACTTGTCGATGTGGTGGGTGTAGTCCGCGGGGGTGAGCACCTCGGATTCGTCGACGTAATCCACGCCGAGGCTCTGCAGGATCTGCGCCTCGACGAAGTGGCCGATGCGCGCCTTGGCCATCACCGGGATGGTCACCGCGGCGATGATGCCCTCGATCATGTCGGGGTCGCTCATCCGCGACACCCCGCCCTGGGCGCGGATGTCGGCGGGCACCCGTTCGAGCGCCATCACGGCGACGGCGCCGGCGGCCTCCGCGATGCGGGCCTGCTCCGGGGTGACGACGTCCATGATGACGCCGCCCTTGAGCATCTCGGCCATGCCGCGTTTGACCCGCGCCGTTCCCGTCTGATTGGCCTGGCTGGACTGTCCGCCGCTCTCCACTAGTTCCCGCTCTCCTTGAACCATCGGGCTTCCACTCTAGTGGTGGGAACAAACCGGTTTTGCCGCCGCTTCCATCAGTCACGCCAAGCGCCTGCGACGCGCGTCACATTGTGTTAAAAATTGCGTCAGCTATTTGCACAACCGCTGCTGCTGGTGCGAATCCCTGGGCGGGCAACCAAGGTCCCACCGGCCGAGGCGGTTGGCCGAGAAGAGGTCTCGGGTGTTGCCGGATTACGTGCTGTTGCCGCCGGAAATCAATTCGGCGCGGATGTACGCGGGGCCCCGCTCGGGGACGATGTGGGCGGCGGCGGCCGCCTGGGACGCGTTGTCCGCCCAGCTGGCGTCGGCCGCGAGTTCCTTCGAATTGACGGTCTCGACCCTGACCGGCGGCCCATGGCAGGGCCCCGCGTCGATGACGATGGCCACGGCCGCCGCCCCGTACGTGCAGTGGCTGACCGCGACGTCGGGGCAGGCCGAGCTGGTGGCCAACCAGACCCGGTTGTCGGCCGCGGCGTTCGAGGTGGCGTTCACCGCGACGGTGCCGCCGGAGGTCATTGCGGCCAACCGGGCGCTGCTGATGTCGCTGATCGCGACCAACATCCTGGGCCAGAACACCGCGGCGATCGCGGCGACCGAAGCGCAGTACGCCGAGATGTGGGCCCAGGACGTGGCCGCGATGACCGCCTACGACGCCAGCATCAAGTCGGCCGAGGCGACGTGGACGCCGTTCAGCAGCCCGCCCCTCACCCTGACCAGCCTGCCCACCCCGACGTTCACCTCCTTCGGCCAGGAACTCCTCCAGACGCTCAGCCAGTCGCTGACCCAGCAACTGATGAACCCGATGACGCAGCTGCAGATGCTTTCCACACCCGCCCAGTTCGCGATGGAACCGATGAACACGGTGATGGGCCAGCTGATGTCCAGCACCAATCCGCTGCTGGGCGGCGCCGGCAGTCTCCCCGCGATGGATCCGGTCCTGGCGTCCACGGCAAGTCCGGGCGCCGGCGGCCCCAGCCCCATCGCCGCCCAGCTCGCCGGGCGCCTCGTCTCGGTGAACGCGGGCCGGGCCGGCTCGATCGGGGCGCTGTCCGTGCCGTCGAGCTGGGCCGGCGCCGCGGCGCCGGCGACCGTCCCGACTCCGGCCGCCGTGGCTCCCGGCACCCCGATCACCCCCATTTCGGCGAGCCCGGCCACCGCGCCGCACCTGCCCTCCCCCGGCATTCCCGGGCGGGCGACGGCCGCCGTCACCCAGTCGATCGCCGGACCGCGCGAAAGTATCGCCGCGCGCCCGGCGCTGAGTTAGCAAGGCGGAGCGACCATGTCGTTCGTGATCACCGACCCCGACGCGATGGCGACGGCCGCCGACGAGTTGCAAGGGCTCGGCTCGTCCCTGCAGGCGACGAACGCGGCCGTGGCCGGACCGACGACGTCGGTGCTGCCGCCGGCCACGGATTCGGTGTCGGTGCGCGTGGCGACGATGCTCGACGCGCACGCCCAGCAGTACCAGGCGTTCAGCGCCCAGGCGGAGTTGTTCCACAACCAGTTCGTACAGACGCTGATCACCGCGAAGGACGCCTACGCCGAAACGGAAGCCACCAACGCCGCCGCCATGCAGTCGACGACGGGGACGCAGAAAATCGCGCTGATCATGGGCGGCACCGGGAATCCGTCGCCGGACCTGAAGTACATGACGTCCATCCAGCAGGCGTATCTCGCCACCAATTACTCCGACTACACCCTGGTGAGTTTGCGCACCCCCGAACAGTTTTGGCCGATCACCGGGCTCGGCAGCGAGACCTTCGGCAAGTCGGTCTATCAGGGCGTGGCGACGCTGAACTCCGCGATCCTGACTCAAACCGCGGCCGGCAATCACGTTGTGGTCGTTGGGTATTCGCAGAGCGCGACGATCGCCAGCCTGGAGATGCGGTACCTGCAGGCCCTGCCTGCCGCCCTACGTCCGAGTCAGGATCTGCTGAACTTCGTCCTGCTCGCCGACCCGAACAATCCGATGGGTGGCATTCTGACGCACTTCATTCCGGGCTTCGGCGCGTTCCACTTCGCCACCCCGCTCACCACGTCGTATGCGACGTCCATCTTCACGCTGCAATACGACGCGATCGCCAACTTCCCGGCGAACTGGTTGTGGCTTCCGTCGGACCTCAACGCCCTGTTCGGCTTCTTCGACCTGCACCACACGATGCCCTTCGTGTCCGCAGCGCAGGTCGCCGGCGCCATCCAGCAACACGTCGGCAATATGAGCTTCTACTTCATGCAGACCGCGCAGTTGCCGCTGCTGGATCCCATCCGGTGGGTCCCCATCCTCGGCAATCCGGTGGCTGATCTGCTGCAGCCGTTCATCAAACCGATCGTCGATTTCGGCTACTACGCGCCCGGGATTCTGCCCGGCCCGGTGAGCATCGCCGGATCCGTCGGCCAGGGCGTCACGTCCGGAATCGCCAGCCCGCTGGTG
>NZ_LZJB01000462.1:0-2020 GCF_001666895.1 Mycobacterium sp. E3298 | reverse complement strand
CCCAGACGTTCGACATGTCCAAGCCGGACACTGTCCGGCGCTACGTGGAAACGTTCGCCATCAACGGGCTTCGCTGAAGGACTGAGCGGCGTCGCTCAACTAAACAATAGATGTACTATTGTTCTCCGATGTCGAATGGCTTTCGACACTGGATTCTCGATCGGTGGTCAGCGCATGGGCGAACGGACATTGGCCGGCAAGCGGGTCGTGGTGGTGGGCGCATCGGCCGGGATCGGGCGGGCGTTCGCCGTCCGTGCCGGCAAGGAGGGCGCCGACCTGCTCATCGCGGCGCGCCGACGAGACCGTCTCGACGAGGTCGCCGCCGATGCCGGCTGCGGCGCGGCCATCAGCGCGGATGTGCGTAACGCTGACGATTGCGCGCGGCTCGCCGATATGGCCCGAGCGAGCCTTGGTGAAATCGACCTGCTGTTCATCTCGGTGGGGTACGCGCCCTTGAGAATGTTCGCCGACACTTCCGTCGACGATTGGACGGACGTGATGCAGACCAATGTCGTCGGTGTGCATCAAGTCATCAAGTGCTGCCTGCCGGTGCTCGCGCCCGCCGCGATCGTCAGCGCCCTGTCCTCCGAAACCGTCGGCCAGCCACGGACCGCGTTGGGCGCCTATTCCTCCAGCAAGGCCGCGCTATCAGAAAGCCTGAATGCCTGGCGCACTGAGCATCCCGGCTTTCGCTACTGCTGTGTCACCGTGGGTGGCACCGTTCCGACGGAGTTCACCGCGGCGTTCGACCCCGGGCTGCTCGGCGTGGTCGTGCAAGATTGGGTGGCGCGCGGCCTCTTGCAAGAGACATTGATGTCGCCCGCCGACGTCGCCGACATGCTGGCGGGAACGTTCGCCAGCGCTTTGAACTTTCCCGCCGTCGGCCTCGAGCAGCTCGTAATTCGTCCACCGTCGTCGCCGCGTCGCGCCGTGACGGTATGAGGCCGGCGACGAGAGGGTAGTGATGCCAACGCAAGTCGAGTCGGCGTGGCCCGATTACCCCGATTACCGGATCGAGGCGACCCCGTGTCCATACCGGGGTCAGGTGTGGTTTGGTGACATGCTCGTTGCCCAGAGCGACCGGTGCCTCGTGGTGACCGAGACCGACCACGAGGACCGCTTGTACTTTCCCGAATCCGACGTGCGGTGGGAGTTGTTCCGCCCGTCGGATCACAGCACCGTCTGCCCTTTCAAGGGCCGGGCGAGTTACTGGAGCCTTGACGGGGCGGATTCCGGCGTCGAGAACGTCGTGTGGGCCTACCGCACCCCGTTGCCAGAGGTCGCAGCGATTGCGGGACACGTCTGTTTCTACGACGACGCGCTGCGGGTGGTCGTCGTCGAAGAGTGGCCGGACGGCTCAAAGATCCCTGCGACGTTCCCGCTATGGGGAGACGCCGACGAGCTGTGCAGAATCATCGACGTGCAGCAGGTATCCGAAAGCGGGTTCGTCGGGCCAGCGCACGGGCCGACGCGTCGCAATGTCGTCGAGGGTGGCCAGCTGCTCGGCGAGGCGATCGTCGCGGCGTCGAAAGCGCTTCCCGGGCAACGAATCACGTCGGCATCGATGATCTTCGCCAAAGCGGCTTCATTCGACGCGCCCGTGGACCTGTCCGTCGATGTGCTTCGCAGGGGCAGATCGTTTTCATCGGCCGAAATACGCATCAGCCAGGGCGGGGTGCTGCGTAGTGCGGGCTTGGTGCTTGCGGACTCGGGAGCCGGCGACGTCATGCGGCACGTCGAGGCCATGCCGGCCGTTCCGGGGCCCGACGAGGCGGTGTCGTTTCCTGGCTTCGGGATGACCGGCCGCGAGATCCGGGTGGTCGATGGGGCTTACGATCCGGATCCCGATCGGGTGGGCCCGCCGATCATCAACGTGTGGGTGCGATTCCGCGATGCGCCGCCGACCCCTTACCTGCAGACGGCGTTGCTGGCCCAGTCGACGACGCATTGGACTATCGCCGCGGGTATGTTGCCGCATCCGGGTTTGGGCGAAGCCCGCGCGCATGCCACCTTGTCGACC
>NZ_LZJB01000461.1:0-1298 GCF_001666895.1 Mycobacterium sp. E3298 | reverse complement strand
TGCTCAGCGGGCTGACCGGGGGGCTGGTCTACGGAGCCGCGGCCGGTGACGTCGGCGGCAAGGTGGCCGTCGTGGTGGCAAGCGCGGCGGTACAGCTGCCCGCCGTCTGGTTGTTGTGCGCCGTGACCGTCGCCGTGTTCGGGCTTGCGCCGCGATTCACACCCGTGGCGTGGGGTGTTCTGGTCGGGTTCATCGCCCTGTACCTGATCGGCTCCCTGGCCGGGTTCTCCCAGTGGCTGCTCGACCTGGAGCCGTTCGCCCACATCCCGCGCGTCGGCGGCGATTTCACGGCCACACCACTGTTGTGGTTGCTCGCCATAGATGCCACACTGATCGCCCTGGGAGCCGTGGCTTTTCGACGACGCGATCTGCGAGTTTAGGAGCGTCATGAAGATCGGTGTTCGACTGGCGGCATCATCGATTCTCGGAATCGCCGCCTATGCTCTGGTCCTGTTCTTGCCGGCCGGCACCTTCCGCTATTGGCAGGGCTGGGTTTTCATCGCCCTGTTCACGGTGGTATCGATCGTCCCCACAATCTATCTGGCGCGCAAACATCCGGCGGCCCTGCAACGGCGCATGCATGCGGGACCGCAGGCGGAAACCCGCACGGCCCAGAAGGTCATCAGTGCCGGCGCCTTCGGAACCCTCTTCGTGGTCATGGCGTTCAGCGCGTTCGACCATCGGATGGGCTGGTCGACCGTGCCCGTGTGGCTGTGCGTGGTGGGTGACGTCCTGATGGCGACCGGCCTGGCCGTCGCCATGCGCGTGATCATCGAGAACAGTTATGCCGCTGCGACCGTGACGGTGGAGAGCGGCCAGAAGGTCGCCTCCGACGGGCTCTACAGGTTCGTCAGGCACCCGATGTACGCGGGGAACGTGATCATGATGGTGGGAATGCCCCTGGCGCTCGGCTCGTACTGGGCACTTCTCCTCGTCGTTCCCGGCGTCGCGATCCTGGTGCTGCGCATTCTCGACGAGGAGAAGCTGCTCAAGACGGAGCTCCCGGGATATCGCGAATATGCGCAACGCGTCCGCTATCGGCTGCTGCCGAGCGTGTGGTAGCCGTTTAATCTGATCCCGTGGTCCGCACTCCCGCGCCCACCAGGGATCGGCCGTGGCGTCGCCCGGGCGTCCTTCGCTACGCGCTGAGCCGGATACGCGGCTTCGCCAAGCCGCCGGTCACTGTGACCGACCCACCGGCCGAGATCGCCGTCGACCGTGACGTTGCCGTGCCCACCCGCGACGGAACGACGTTGCGGATCAACGTCTTCCGGCATGCCGGCGCCGGGGCCGGGCCG
>NZ_LZJB01000460.1:0-7809 GCF_001666895.1 Mycobacterium sp. E3298 | reverse complement strand
GGTCCGACGGCGACGCCTTCGGCCGACTCATCCTGCTGTACGACCCGGAAGGCGCCGACGCGTGGGACGGCACCATCCGGCTGGTCGCCTACATCCAGGCCGACCTGGACCCCAGCGAGGCCGTCGACCCCCTGCTGCCCGAGGTCGCCTGGAGCTGGCTGGTGGACGCGCTCGAGTCCCGGATGGAGCAGGTCACCGCCCTGGGCGGCACCGTCACCGCCACCACGTCAGTGCGCTACGGGGACATCTCCGGGCCCCCGCGCGCCCACCAACTGGAGCTGCGGGCGTCGTGGACGGCGACCACGCCGCAAGTCGGCGTCCACGTCGAAGCCTTCTGTGAGGTACTGGAACACGCGGCGGGCCTCCCGCCGACCGGCGTCACCGATCTGAGCTCCCGGTCACGCGCCTGACATGTGCGAACCGGATGCCCCCGGGCCCGGCAGCACTGCGCCCGACAACAGCGAGCCCGACAATCCCGAACCCCAGCCCACGCCGCTGCTGCACCCTGCCGAAGGAATTCCCGACCTCTCGGTGACCGCCCGGCAGATCCAGGAGGCCGCGAAGCTCCTGGAGCGTGGGCGCGGACCGTTCGCCGTGGACGCCGAGCGGGCGTCGGGGTTCCGGTACTCCAACCGGGCCTACCTGATTCAGATCCGCCGGGCCGGCGCCGGCACGGTGCTCATCGACCCGGTCAGCCACGGGGCCGACCCGGTGGAGGCGCTGCGGCCCGTCGCCGAGGTGCTGAGCGAAGACGAATGGATCCTGCATTCCGCCGACCAGGACCTGCCCTGCCTCGCGGAGGTCGGCCTGCGGCCGCCGGCTCTGTATGACACCGAGCTCGCCGGGCGGCTGGCCGGTTTCGAGCGGGTGAACCTGGCGACGATGGTCGAGCGACTGCTGGGGTCCGGACTGGCCAAGGGCCACGGCGCGGCCGACTGGTCCAAGCGCCCGCTACCCGAGGAATGGCTGAACTACGCGGCGCTGGACGTCGAGCTGCTCATCGAGCTGCGCGCCGCGATCGCCGACGTCCTGGACCAGCAGGGTAAAACCGGTTGGGCCGCAGAGGAATTCGACTACCTACGGGCGGTGGGGTCCAGGGACCCCAGCGCCGCGGCGCGACCCGACCGGTGGCGCCGCACGTCGGGCATCCACCGGGTGCGCGACCAGCGGGGGCTGGCCGCGGTTCGCGAGCTGTGGCTGACGCGCGACCGCATCGCCCAGCGCCGCGACATCGCCCCGCGGCGCATCCTGCCCGACTCGGCCATCATCGAGGCCGCCCTCGCCGACCCGAAGACGATCGAGGACCTCACCGCGTTGCCGGTGTTCGGGGGACGCAATCAACGCCGCAGCGCCGCCACCTGGCTGGGGGCGCTGGAGGCGGCCCGGCAAACCAAGAATCCGCCCGTCGACGCCGAACCGCCCAACGGCCCGCCTCCGCCGGCACGCTGGAGCCGGCGCAAACCCGAGGCGGCCGCACGGCTGGAGGCGGCGCGGGCGGCCCTGTCGCGGGTGTCGGAGCAGGTCCACGTCCCCACCGAAAACCTCGTCTCGCCCGATTTGGTGCGCCGGTTGTGCTGGGACTGGGAGCCGGCGCCCGATCCCCTCGACGCCGTCGAGACGTTCCTGCGCGCCGGGCAGGCCCGGCGGTGGCAGCGGGAATTGGTGGATCCCCCGCTGGCGCAGGCGCTGCAGCCCCCGGCCGAGGCCGGCGATTAGCTCGGGGCGTTCACGCATCGAGGGTGAATCGTGGGCATTGCTGGTGAGCGCTGGGCGGAGAAATCGGCGAGATCCCGCCGTGAGCGCACACTCAACGCCCCGAATGCACTCGCGACGATGGTGGGTGGCGACCCGCTCCGCTGACTAGTCGAGGTGTTCGCGGATCTCCGCTTCGGTGACGGAACTGCCCAAGGCGGCCACCCAGCCGGTGACGCGGCGGGCCACGTCCTGATCGGTCAACCCGAGGTCGGCCAGCAGCTCACCCCGCGAGGCGTGCTCGTAGAACCGCTGCGGCAGGCCGACGTCGCGGCACGGAACGTCGATCTCGGCGTTGCGCAACGCGGCGGACACCGCCGACCCGACGCCGCCGCTGACCCCGTTGTCCTCGCACGTGACGACCAGTTTGTGTTGCGCGGCGAGTTCGAGCACCCCGTCGGACACCGGTAGCACCCAGCGCGGGTCGATCACCGTCACGCCGATCCCCTGGTTGTGCAGCCGCTTGGCCACCTCCAACGCCATCGGGACGAACGCGCCGACGCCCACCAGCAGCACATCGTGGTTCAATCCGGCGGCCGGCACCGCCAGCACGTCCACGCCCGAGCGCCGCTCGAGCGCCGGAATGTCTTCGCCCACATCGCCTTTGGGGAACCGCAGGGCGGTCGGGCCGTCGTTGACGTCGAGGGCCTCGCCGAGCTCCTCGCGCAGCCGGGTGGCGTCCCGGGGCGCGGCCACCCGCATGCCCGGGACGATGCCAAGCATCGACATGTCCCACATGCCGTTGTGGCTGGCACCGTCCGAGCCGGTGATGCCGGCGCGGTCCAGCACCATGGTGACGGGCAGCTTGTGCAACGCCACGTCCATCATGATCTGGTCGAAGGCGCGGTTGAGGAACGTCGAGTAGATGGCCACCACGGGGTGCATGCCGCCCATCGCCAGGCCCGCGGCCGACGTCAGCGCGTGCTGCTCGGCGATGCCGACGTCGAAGAGACGATCCGGGAACTGTTGGCCGAAGGCGCTGAGCCCGGTCGGGCCCGGCATCGCCGCGGTAATGGCCACGATGTCGCGGCGCTTCTTGGCGTAACCGATGAGCGCGTCGGAGAAGGTGGCGGTCCAGCCGGGCCCGGCGACCTTGGTGGCCTGCCCGGTGACCGGGTCGATCACGCCGCAGGAGTGCATCTGCTCGGCCTCGTCGTCCTCGGCCGGGCCGAAGCCCATGCCCTTACGGGTGACGACGTGCACGATCACCGGCCGGCCGAAGCCGCGGGCGTGCCGCAGCGCCATCTCGACCGCGCGTTCGTCGTGGCCGTCGACAGGGCCGACGTATTTCAGCCCGAGGTCGGTGAACAGCAGCTGCGGGGACAGCGAGTCCTTGATGCCGGCCTTGACGCTGTGCATTAACCGGTAGGCGAGCTCGCCGAAGAACGGCATCGAGCGCACCGCGTCGCGGCCCTTCTCCAGCGCCTGCTCGTAGGCCGGCTGCAGCCGCAGGGTGGCCAGGTGGTCGGCGACACCGCCGATCGTCGGCGCGTAGCTGCGGCCGTTGTCGTTGACCACGATGATCACCGGCCGGCGCGAGGCCGCGATGTTGTTCAGCGCCTCCCAGCACATGCCGCCGGTGAGCGCGCCGTCGCCGACCACCGCGACCACGTGCCGGTTGCGGTGGCCGGTCAGCTCGAACGCCTTGGCCAGGCCGTCCGCGTACGACAGGGCGGCGCTGGCGTGGCTGGACTCGACCCAGTCGTGTTCGCTCTCGGCGCGCGACGGATAGCCCGACAGGCCGCCCTTCTTGCGCAGGCTCTCGAAGTCCTGGGCGCGACCGGTCAGCATCTTGTGGACGTACGCCTGATGGCCGGTGTCGAACACGATCGGGTCGTGCGGCGAGTCGAACACCCGATGCAGCGCCAGCGTCAGCTCGACGACGCCGAGGTTGGGCCCCAGGTGTCCCCCGGTGGCAGCGACCTTGTGAATCAGGAACTGGCGAATCTCGGCGGCCAGTTCGCGCAGCTGCGGTTGGGACAGGTGTTGCAGATCAGCGGGCCCGCGGATCTGTTCCAGCATCCCGATAGTCTACGCAGCGTCCGCGGGAACGACAGGGAAGCAGCGGAGCCGCAAGGCCTACGAGCGGCCGAAAAGCTCGGCCAGGCTGTCGCGAAGTTCGGGATCTGCCAGGACAACGACCTCGTCACCGGCCCGAAGCTCGGTGTCGCCCCGCACGGGCACCAGGCCGGTGGTGCGGACCACAATGCTCACCCAGATGTCGCCGACCCGGTCACTGAGGCCCTCGACGGTGCACCCCTCGGCGGTCGACCCGCGGGCGACGCTGAAGCGATGGACGCCCTGCGGTTCGTCCGCGAGCCGGACCCCGATCTGCCACGGCTGGGTCTCCACGGTCCGCATCGGTAGCCGCAGCAGCCGGGCCACACCGGGCACGGAGCTGCCCTGCACCAGCACGGAGAAGATGACGACGATGACCACGATGCCGTAGAGGCGTTCGGCGCCGGGGACGTGGGCGGCCCGAAGGAACTCGCCCAACAGGATCGGCACCGCCCCCTTGAGCCCGGCGTAGAGGACGAAGATGCGTTCGTTGCGTCGCAGCCGGACCGGAACCAGGCACGAGCCCACCGCCAGCGGCCGGATCAACAATGTCAGCGCGACACCGAGTGCGACCCCGGGAATCCACACGTCCGGGTGGGCCAGGACGTTGATGTCCACCGTCAGGCCGAGAAAGGCGAACGCGACGATTTCGGCCAGCCCCGCCAGGGCGGCGTGGAACCGCTTGATCTCCGGCTTGTACGGCGCACGAGCGTCGCCGATCACGATGCCGGCGACGAATACGGCCAGGAACCCCGAGCCGTGCGCGAGCGTCGCGATGCCGTACAGCATCAGGCACGACGCCAGCGTGCGCAGCGGGTAGAGGCCTTCGCTCGGCAGGGCGACCCTTCGCATGAAGACGAGCAGGGCCCGGCCGCCGATCACCCCGACGGCCAGCCCGACCGCCATCTGGAGAACGAATTGCGTTCCCACACCGGCGAATCCGGCCGCGCTCAGGCCGCCCGCGGCGATCAGGCTGGACATCAGGGAGATGCCGACCGGGTCGTTGGCGCCGGACTCGCCCTCCAAGATGGTGCTGCTGCGGCCCCGGATCTCGCGTTTGCCCAGGACCGAGAAGACGACGGCGGGATCAGTGGGGGCCACGGCCGTGGCGACGAGTACCGCCGGGAACCAGGCGATTCCGAACGCGTAGTGCACCACCAGGGCCGCCCCGGCGGCGGTCAGGGCGGTCCCCAACACGCCCACCGACAGGATCGGGATGGCGGCCGCGCGGAACCGCGATGGCCCGATGTGCATGCCGCCGTCGAACAACACCAACACCAGCGCGATCGTGATCACCCGCTCGACGGTCGGCTCGGACGGCGACTGCACCGCCGGCACCGCGTGTACAACCACGGCGGCCCCGACCAGCACGAGCAGGGGCACCGGGATCTTGACCCGCTCGGTGAGGCGGTTCGCCAGGACGGCGACCAAACCGACTGCGCTGCAGAACAAAATGATCAGCGCGTAACGAAGAGTCTCGGTCACGATGGCCGCCGTCCGATACCGCTTGATGCGTCGGCGGGCGCGGCCCGCTCTTCGATGGTAGGCACCTAAGCCTTTCGGTTGGTCGACGGGGACATCGAGGACATCGCCGACCAGACTTCCCGGCACACCGTGACGGAGTCTATCGGCTGCGGCGCCCTTCCTCTAATCGCTAGCGGGTCAACAGTGCTACGCACTCGGTGTGATGCGTGAGCGGGAACGCGTCGAAGACCTTGATTTTCTCGACGGCATAGCCCTGGCCGAGATAGAGGCCGATGTCGCGCGCGAAAGACGCCGCCTCGCAACCGATGTGCACCACCCGCGGAACCCCGGCCGCCGCCAGCAGCTCGATGATTTCGCGCCCCGCACCCGCCCGGGGCGGGTCCAGCACCGCCACATCGGCGCTCGAGCGTTGCGCGCCGAGCGCCCGGCGCACGGAGTCGGTGACGACCTGCACCTGCGGCAGGTCGTCCAGCGCGGCGCGGGCGGACCGCGTCGCCGCGCGGGAGGTGTCCACGCTCAGCACCCGCCCGGACTCGCCCACCGCCGCTCCCAGCGCCGCGGCGAAAACGCCCGCGCCGCCGTACAGATCCCAGGCGGTCGCGCCCGGCCCGGGCTGCGCCCAGTCGGCGACCAGCCGGCTGTACACCGCCGCCGCGCAGCGGTGCGCCTGCCAGAATGCCGTCACCGGGATCTGCCAGCTGCGCCCGTCCACCCGCTGGATCGCCTCGTAGCCGCCCTCCACGACCTTGGTCGCTGTCCGTTTGCCCTGCCGCAGCGTGCGCACCACGTGGCGCGCGCCGTCGTCGTCGACGACTACGTGCAATTGGGCCGTCGGGGGCCAGTCCGATTGGGCGAGCCCGTCGAGCATGCCGGACGGTAATTGCGCGCAGCGCAGGTCGGTCACCAGATCGTCGCTGTGGTACCGGTGAAACCCGGGCCGACGGTCCGCGCCGACATCGAGCCGGACCCGCGTGCGCCACCCCGTCGGCCCGGAATCCGACAGCGGTTCGGCCTCGCCGGCCCAGTGGTGCCCGCCCAGCCGCTCCAGCTGGTTGGCCACCACCTGGGCCTTGAGGACCAGCGCCGCCTCCGGCGCGGCGAACGCCAGGTCGCAACACCCGGCCCCGTCCACCCCGGCGATGGGGCACAGCGACTCGACGCGGCCGTCGGCCGGTTCCAGCACCTCGAGGGTCTCTGCGTGCCAATAGGATCCGCGGTCGGCGGTCACCCGGACCCGCACTCGCTCGCCCGGCAGCGCGTAGCGGACGAACACCACTCGCCCTTCGTGGTGCGCCACACAGCTGCCGCCGTTGGCCGGGGCGCCGGTCACCAGCGTGAGTTCCTCACCCGCGGGCAGCACCGCGCTGGGTCTGCGAGGCGATTCGCGCATCAATCGAAGATTCCCCGACGGGTGTCCCCCGGGGCCACATGCGGCTGCAGCGTCTGCAGCCGCTCAGACGAATTCAGTTGCCACGGAACCGAAGTCACCATCACGTTGGGCATGAACAGCAGCCGGCCCTTGAGCCGCAGCGCGCTTTGGTTGTGCAGCACCTGCTCCCACCAATGCCCCACCACGTACTCGGGGATGAACACGGTGACGACGGTGCGCGCTGATTCCTTACTGACCCGCTTGACGTAATCCAGTATGGGACGGGTGATTTCGCGATACGGCGACGCGATCACCTTCAGCGGCACGCTGATGTCGCTTTCCTCCCACTGGTGCACCAGCTCGCGGGTTTCGCCGTCGTCGACGCTGACGGTGAGCGCCTCGAGAACATCGGGACGGGTCGCGCGCGCGTAGGCCAGCGCGCGCAGCGTCGGCAGATGCAGCTTCGACACCAGCACCAGGGCGTGGTTGCGGCTCGGCAGCACCACGTCGTGCTGGGCGGCGGCCTGCTCCTCCAGCTCCCTGGTGACGGTGCCGTAGTGCCGGTGGATCATCTTCATGATCAAGAACAGCAAACCCATCGCGAAGAGCGCGATCCACGCGCCGGCGACAAACTTCGTGACCAGGACGACCAACAGAACGGCGCCGGTGGAGAGCAATCCGACCGTGTTGACGACGCGGGAGCGCATCATCTTGCGGCGCGCGCGGGGGTCGGTTTCGGTGCGCAGCAACCGGGTCCAGTGCCGCACCATGCCGATCTGGCTCAGCGTGAAGGAAATGAACACGCCGACGATGTACAGCTGGATCAGTGCGGTGACCTCGGCGCGGAACGCGATGATCGCCAGCAGCGCCGCCCCGGACAGGAACAGGATGCCGTTGGAGAACGCCAACCGGTCGCCCCGCGTGTGCAGCTGGCGCGGCAGATAACTGTGCTGCGCCAGGACCGAACCCAGCACCGGGAAGCCGTTGAACGCCGTGTTGGCCGCCAGCACCAGGATGAGCGCGGTGACCGTTGCGATCAGCAGGAAGCCGATGTGGAAGCTGCCGAAGACCGTTTCCGCCAGCTGGGTGACCAGCGTCTTCTGGTAGTAGCCGGGCGGCGCGCCGGTCAATTGCCGGGCGGGATC
>NZ_LZJB01000459.1:0-3915 GCF_001666895.1 Mycobacterium sp. E3298 | reverse complement strand
GAGCACCGGGCCGATCTGCCCTGCGGATCGACGATCGGGCCGTTGGCCTCGGCTCGGACCGGCATCCCGACCGTCGACGTCGGCGCCGCGCAGCTGGCCATGCACTCCGCGCGCGAGTTGATGGGCGCGCACGACGTGGCCGCCTACGCGGCGGCGATGGAAGCGTTCCTTTCGCCGACGCCGTAGGGCGGCCTGACGAGCTGGCCGTGCTAGAGCACGACCGGGTGCGCCATCACGGTGAGCGTCAAGGTCGCGACGTTGACGGCAAGCAGGAACCCCGCCAGTGCGAACTGTCCGGAGATGTCGTGGGCGAGGACGTGCGTGTACATCGCGCAGACAAAGAAGATTGTCAGCCCCGCCGCCGCGGCCGCGCCGACTGCCGGTACCGACAGGCCGACGATCAGTCCAAGGGCGCCAAGGGTTTTCAGCGTGCCGATCGGAAAGGTCAGCCAGGACACCGGGACGCCCGCGCGTTGCATGGGCGGAATGATCGGCGCGAAGTGCACCAGCGCGCTCACGCCGGAAAGTCCGTTGAAAATGATGGCAGCTATCGTCATGACGAGGTACGCGGTGTGCATGTTGCGCCTTCCATATCTGGTCGGTCGGTGGCGGATCGTTCGGCGTCAGTTCGCCGGGATCGGGTCTAGTCGGAACACGGCGATCCGGCCCGCCAGCGCCTCGACTTCTTCGGGATTGCCCTGGCGTACCAGGCCGGAGCGTTTCAAAAAGCCCACACCGACCGGCACTTCGGCGGGATATTGGCGCAACACCGGGCGAGCTTGCTCGGCGGTCAGCTCAGTTATCCTGACGCGCCGCGTCTTTCGGCCCTTGCCGAGCGTTCCTGCGCCGGCGGCGCGGGCGTTGAGCGCCCAATCGGCTCCGGGGAATCCGGCCACGGCATAGAGGTGCCCGTCGAGGGTGAACGGCGTCATCGGGGTGCTGCGAGGCCGACCCGTTTTGCGGCCCGGCACCGTCAAAACCATGGGCGGTCCAGTCGGTATGCCAAGTTTTTGCAGCGCGATCATGAACCTGTTCATCGGCTTCAGCCAACGAGGGGGCGTCGGGTGGGACATCTCTTCTCCTGTCGCGAATTTCGTTGCGGTGGAACCGCAGCCGGTGGGTCCGCCGCAATGGGGAGCCGGTCATCAGCAACCCGTATCCAAGGACGGGTCGGTGGCGCGGAAAGTTACACATGCGTGCGTAACTTTTTGCGGCGCCGTCTCGTCGTCATCTCTTGAGTGCGCAATCTCTGGGAGGACTGATGACAGCCGATGACTGGCATGGCCCGCGCTGGCCCCGTTTGATCGCCCGTGCCACCAGCGCGACGTTGGCATTGCTGGCCCTGGTGCAAGCCGCGTTCGCCGGGAGTTTTCTGGGCGGCCGATACGACGCACTGATGCTGCACTCGGTCGGCGCGAGGGTGACCACGGTGCTTTCCGTCGTTCAGGTCGCGGTGCTGGTGATTGTGAGCAGGACGGGCGGGCCGCGACGCCCGGCGGCGCTCGGGGCCCTCGTGACCCTCCTCTTCGTCGCCGAGTTCGCCTCGGGGGAATTGCGGTTGACGGGCTTACACGTTCCGCTCGGAGTGCTGTTGATCGTGGGGATCTTCCAGCTCACTGCCGCGGTCTGGCGTTTGCCGCTGGCCGCACGCTCGCGTCCGGCCGAGCGGGAACCGATCCGATGAATCGGCGTGGCGCGTTGCGGCTGGGCGCCGCGGCGGCGGGCATCGGTTTCGTCGGCGCCGGCTGGCCGCTCGCCGGCGCGCTGCTGGGCCCCGCCGAGTCAGGACGGCTGATACGCAGCCAGACCAGGTTTCCCGATCGCTATCAAGTCCCACTGCCGATCCCGGAACAATTGGCGCCGGTTCGAAGCGACGCTCACGCCGACTACTACGAGATCACCCAGCAGGCCACGCAATTGCGCATACTGCCCGGGCTGCCTACGGCGGCGTGGACTTACAACACGAGCTTTCCCGGCCCGACCATTGCTTCGCGGTCCGGCCGACGCACCGTCGTGCGGCACCGCAACGCCCTGCCCGTGCCGGTTGTGGTGCACCTACACGGCGGCCACACACCGGAAGACCACGATGGGTACCCGACCGACTTCATCCTGCCGCCCGGCGTCCGACTCGGGGCTGACGTCATGGCGCGCAACAGCGTTGTCGGACAGCGCGAATACGTTTACCCGCTGAACCAGCGGGCCGCTACGTTGTGGTACCACGATCACCGCATGGGCTACACCGGCGCCGCGGTGTGGCGCGGCCTGGCCGGATTCCACTTGGTCCACGACGACGAGGAAGACGCGTTGCCGCTGCCACGCGGCCGGCGGGACGTGCCGCTGATGATCACCGATCGCGCGTTCGCCGCCGATGGCTCCTTTCGCTACCCGGGCGCCGTCGGCGGCGGAGCAACCGGTGAGTACATGAACGGCGTCCTTGGCGACGTCATCCTCGTCAACGGTGCGCCGTGGCCGGTGCTGTCGACCGACCCCGCCCGTTACCGCCTGCGGCTCTTGAACGCATCCAACGCCCGTCGCTACCGGCTGCAGCTGGACCCGCAACCACCCGGCGGTTCGGCGCTGGTGCAGGTCGGCAGTGACGGTGGATTACTGGCGCGACCCATGGGCCACGACTACATCGACATCGCTCCGGCCGAACGATTCGACGTGGTGGTCGATTTCGGCCGCTACCCGGTGGGAACACAAGTGCGGCTGCTCAACCGGTTGGGTGGCGAAAGCGCTGGCGAGGTCATGCGATTCGACATCGTCGGCGCCGACCGTGCCGACGATTCGGCCATCCCGGACCGGCTCAGCGGAAGCGTCCCGGGTCTCGACCCACAGGCCCGCGTGGCCACGCGAACGTTCCTCTTTCGCCTCGGCAGAAAAGGGGTGTGGACGATCAACGACCTGGCCTATCAACCGGGCCGGCCGCTGGTGCGCCCTAAGCTCGGCACCACAGAAGTCTGGCGGTTCATCACCGAGTTCCACCATCCCGTTCATGTGCACCTGAATTCCTTTCGCGTGCTCTCCCGCAACGGCCGTGCGCCGGGCCGGTTCGACATGGGATGGAAGGACACCGTCGATGTGCGCCCAGCCGAAGCCGTTGAAGTCCTCACCCGGTTCACCGACTACACCGGTTCATACCTGCTGCACTGCCACAACCTCGAACACGAAGACATGGCGATGATGGCCGACTTCGTGACCGTCGACTGACCACCGGGCGACCCGGGACGGCGACCCCTTCAACTGGGCCATTTCGAGGCCTAAGGTCAGGCGGTATGGCGCTCAACCTGGAGATGATCACCTTCGACTGCAGCGATCCGGCGCGGCTGGGCGGCTGGTGGGCCGAGCAGTTCGGCGGCACGACGCAGGAGCTGCTCGCCGGCGAGTTCACCGTGGTGAGTTTGCCGGAAGGACCGCGGCTCGGCTTCCAAAAAGTGCCCGACCCCACCCCGGGCAAGAACCGCGTGCACCTGGACTTCGGGCCCGCCGACGTGGATGCCGAGGCGTCTCGGCTGACGGCCGCCGGGGCCACCGAGGTCGGCCGGCATGAGTTCGGCGACAATTTTCGCTGGGTGGTGCTGGCCGACCCCGAGGGGAACGTCTTCTGCGTCGTCGGCCAATAGCCTCCACGGCGAGCCGACGGTGACGGGAGCGCCGACCTAGACTGTCTGGCGTGACAGTCCCCGGGACGAGCGCCCGCACCCAGGCGATCGACACCGTCGAGCACGCCGCCGCCAGCCCCGACCAGCCGCAGCCCTTCGGCGAGCTGGGCCTTAAAGACGACGAGTACCAGCGAATCCGCGAGATCCTGGGCCGCCGACCCACCGACACCGAGCTGGCGATGTACTCGGTGATGTGGAGTGAGCACTGCTCCTACAAGTCGTCCAAGGTGCACCTGCGCTACTTCGGCGAGAC
>NZ_LZJB01000458.1:0-14686 GCF_001666895.1 Mycobacterium sp. E3298 | reverse complement strand
CTGCCCGACCGGGAGCGGGGGAGGCGGCACGGTCCTGGGCGGGGGACCGGGCGGGCGGGGCGCCGGCGTGCTGGTCGGCGGTTGCAGACGGTCCCGCAGGAATTCGTCGCGCTCGTTCATGGGCTCCTCGGGTGCCAGGCGATCGAGCGGCGTTCGGGTGGTTGTCCGGCGCCAGTGATAAGCGCCACGGCCCAACCACCGACGCCGGATGCGGACCAGTACCGGTCCAGTATCTCCTCCGTGGCTCGCAATGCCATCGTGCAAACTTAGCAGCGCTTACTGCACTGCGGCCTCTGTCGCTCTGGCCGCTCCCTGAGCACGATCATGCGCGCAGGCTGCCACGCGCCACCCGCACCGGCGGTCGACGCCAGCAAACTTCAACGGGCGCCCCACCCGCCACACCGGACCGCCGGGATCCGGGCGGCTGTGACGGAAATTGCAAACCCGAAACAGCACGTCGGCGCCGCTGCGGCGCCTCCGCCGCCGAGAAATTTACGGCGCTGCCAGGTGACGGTTAGACTTGACGAAGTTGGCATGTCAGCCGGGTATTGTCATATCGTTTTACGACTTGTCGAGACCGGTTTCCAGGCCACCGTTCAGCGCTGCACGGACGCATCCCTAACAGGATCATCTCCGCCTGGGGGACAGCCTATCGAGACAAGACCGAGGGGTCACAGCCCGCAACCTTCGGGTGCGATCTCATCGGAGCAGCCGTCAACGGCCGCTCGCAACGTTCAGGTGAAGGGTCAGGTGCATATGACGCCCAAGCGCGTCGGGTTATACAACCCCGCGTTCGAGCACGATTCGTGCGGGGTAGCCATGGTCGTCGATATGCACGGCCGTCGTAGCCGCGACATCGTGGACAAGGCAATCACCGCGCTGCTCAACCTCGAACACCGCGGTGCTCAGGGCGCCGAGCCGCGCAGCGGTGACGGGGCCGGCATCCTGATCCAGGTTCCGGATGCGTTCTTGCGTGAGGTCGTCGACTTCGAACTCCCCGAGCCGGGCAGCTATGCCACCGGCATCGCCTTCCTGCCCCAGTCGTCGAAGGACGCCGCGGCGGCCTGCGACGCGGTCGAGAAGATCGCCGAGGCCGAGGGCCTGACGGTGCTCGGCTGGCGCAACGTGCCCATCGACGACTCCTCGCTGGGGGCGCTGTCCCGTGACGCGATGCCCACCTTCCGGCAGGTGTTCATGGCCGGCGCTTCCGACATGACGCTCGAGCGCCGCTGCTACCTGGTTCGGAAGCGCGCCGAGCACGAACTCGGCACCAAGGGACCGGGCCAGGACGGTCCCGGGCGCGAAACCGTTTATTTCCCAAGCCTTTCCGGTCAGACCATGGTCTACAAGGGGATGCTGACCACCCCGCAGCTCAAGGCGTTCTATCTTGACCTGCAAGACGATCGGATGACCAGCGCGCTGGGCATCGTGCACTCGCGGTTCTCCACCAACACCTTCCCGTCGTGGCCGCTGGCCCACCCGTTCCGTCGCGTCGCCCACAACGGTGAGATCAACACCGTCACCGGCAACGAGAACTGGATGCGGGCCCGTGAGGCGTTGATCAAGACCGAGATCTTCGGCACGGAAGCCGATGTCGAGAAGCTGTTCCCGATCTGTACCCCGGGCGCCTCCGACACCGCACGCTTCGACGAGGCGCTCGAACTGCTGCACCTGGGCGGCCGCAGCCTGGCGCACGCGGTGCTGATGATGATCCCCGAGGCCTGGGAGCGCAACGAATCGATGGACCCGGCGCGTCGGGCGTTCTACGAGTACCACGCGTCGTTGATGGAGCCCTGGGACGGTCCCGCGTCGATCACCTTCACCGACGGCACCATCGTTGGCGCCGTTCTTGACCGAAATGGCTTGCGCCCCTCGCGGATCTGGGTCACCGACGACGGCTTGGTGGTGATGGCTTCCGAGGCGGGTGTCCTGGATCTGGACCCCGCCAAGGTGGTCCGCCGGATGCGGCTGCAGCCGGGCCGCATGTTCCTGGTGGACACCACCCAGGGCCGCATCGTCTCCGACGAGGAGATCAAGGCCGAGCTCGCCGCCGAGCACCCGTACCAGGAGTGGCTCGATAGGAACCTGGTTCCCCTCGAGAAGCTGCCGCAGGGCGATTACGTGCGGATGCCCCACGATCGACTTGTCAAGCGGCAGCTGGCTTTCGGCTACACCTACGAGGAGCTCAACCTCCTGGTGTCGCCCATGGTGCGCACCGGCGCAGAGCCGATCGGCTCGATGGGCACCGACACCCCGGTCGCGGTGCTCTCGCAGCGTCCGCGGATGCTCTACGACTACTTCCAGCAGCTCTTCGCCCAGGTGACCAACCCGCCGCTGGACGCCATCCGCGAGGAGGTGGTGACCAGTTTGCAGGGCACCACCGGCGGGGAGCGCGACCTGCTGACGCCGACCGAGCACTCGTGTCACCAGATCGCTTTGCAGCAGCCGATTCTGCGCAACCACGAGCTGGCCAAGCTGGTCAACCTCAACCCCGACGACGAAGTCAACGGGCGTCCGCATGGCATGCGGTCCAAAGTGATTCGCTGCCTGTACCCGGTCGCCGAGGGCGGCGCGGGGCTGGCCGCGGCGCTGGACGACGTGCGCGCACAGGCGTCGGCGGCGATCGAGGACGGTGCGCGGGTCATCATCCTGTCCGACCGGGAGTCCAACGAGCAGATGGCGCCCATCCCGTCGCTGCTCGCCGTCGCCGGCGTGCACCACCACCTGGTGCGCGACCGGACACGCACCCACGTGGGCCTGGTCGTCGAGACCGGTGACGCCCGCGAGGTGCACCACATGGCGATGCTGATCGGGTGCGGGGCCGCGGCGATCAACCCCTACCTGGCGTTCGAGTCGATCGAGGACATGCTCGACCGCGGCGCGATCGACGGGATCGACCGCGAGAAGGCGCTGAACAATTACGTCAAGGCGGCCGGCAAGGGCGTGCTCAAAGTGATGTCCAAGATGGGCATTTCGACGCTCGCCTCTTACACCGGTGCACAGCTGTTCCAGGCGGTGGGCATCTCCGAGGACGTGCTCGACGAGTACTTCACCGGACTGAGCTGTCCGATCGGTGGTATCACCCTGGAGGACATCGCCGCCGACGTCGCGACGCGCCACCGGCTGGCCTACCTGGACCGCCGCGACGAGCGCGCGCACCGCGAGCTCGAGGTGGGCGGCGAATACCAGTGGCGCCGGGAGGGTGAGTACCACCTGTTCAATCCGGAGACGGTCTTCAAGCTGCAGCACTCGACCCGCACCGGTCAGTACAAGATCTTCAAGGACTACACCCGGCTGGTCGACGACCAGAGCGAGCGGATGGCCTCACTGCGTGGCCTGCTGAAGTTCCGCGGCGGTGTGCGTCCCCCGATTCCGCTGGAGGAGGTCGAGCCGGCGAGCGAGATCGTCAAGCGCTTCTCGACCGGGGCGATGAGCTACGGATCCATCTCGGCCGAAGCCCACGAGACGCTCGCCATCGCGATGAACCGGTTGGGTGGGCGATCCAACAGCGGTGAGGGCGGCGAGGACGTCAAGCGTTTCGACCGCGATCCCAACGGGGATTGGCGCCGCAGCGCGATCAAGCAGGTCGCGTCCGCACGGTTCGGCGTGACCTCGCACTACCTGACGAATTGCACCGACATCCAGATCAAGATGGCCCAGGGCGCCAAACCCGGTGAGGGCGGCCAGCTTCCGGGGCACAAGGTGTATCCGTGGGTCGCCGAGGTCCGGCACTCCACGCCCGGCGTCGGCCTGATCTCTCCGCCGCCGCACCACGACATCTACTCCATCGAGGACCTCGCGCAGCTGATCCACGACCTGAAGAACGCCAACCCGTCCGCGCGGGTGCACGTCAAGCTGGTCTCCGAGAACGGGGTGGGCACGGTTGCGGCCGGCGTTTCCAAGGCGCACGCCGACGTGGTGTTGATCTCGGGCCACGACGGCGGCACCGGCGCGACGCCGCTGACGTCGATGAAGCACGCCGGCGCGCCCTGGGAGCTCGGTCTGGCCGAGACGCAACAGACCCTGCTGCTCAACGGGTTACGCGACCGGATCGTGGTCCAGGTGGACGGCCAGCTCAAGACGGGCCGCGACGTGATGATCGCCGCGCTGCTGGGCGCCGAGGAATTCGGCTTCGCCACCGCGCCGCTGGTGGTGGCCGGCTGCATCATGATGCGGGTGTGCCACCTGGACACCTGCCCGGTCGGCGTCGCCACCCAGAACCCGCTGCTGCGGGAGCGGTTCACCGGTAAGCCGGAGTTCGTCGAGAACTTCTTCATGTTCATCGCCGAAGAGGTGCGGGAGTACATGGCGCAGTTGGGTTTCCGCACCCTCAACGAGGCCGTCGGCCAGGTGGGGGCGCTGGACACCACGCTGGCGCGGGCGCACTGGAAGGCGCACAAGCTGGACCTCACGCCGGTGCTGCACGAGCCCGAGTCGGCGTTCATGAACCAGGACCTGTACTGCAGCTCGCGGCAGGATCACGGTCTGGACAAGGCGCTGGATCAGCAGTTGATCGTGATGAGCCGGGAGGCGCTCGATTCCGGCAAGCCGGTGCGTTTCTCCACCACGATCAGCAACGTCAACCGCACGGTGGGCACCATGCTCGGCCACGAGGTGACGAAAGCCTATGGCGGCCAGGGCCTTCCGGATGGAACCATCGACATAACGTTCGACGGCTCCGCCGGCAACAGCTTTGGGGCATTCGTCCCGAAGGGAATCACCCTGCGCGTCTACGGCGATGCCAACGACTACGTCGGCAAGGGCCTGTCCGGTGGCCGGATTGTGGTGCGGCCGTCGGACAACGCCCCGCAGGACTATGTGGCCGAAGACAACATCATCGGCGGCAACGTGATCCTGTTCGGCGCGACCAGCGGGGAGGCATTCCTGCGCGGAGTGGTCGGCGAACGGTTCGCGGTCCGCAACTCGGGTGCCCACGCGGTGGTCGAAGGTGTGGGTGACCATGGATGCGAATACATGACGGGTGGTCGGGTAGTGATTCTGGGCCGCACTGGCCGCAACTTCGCCGCGGGAATGTCCGGCGGCGTGGCCTACGTATATGACCCGGACGAGGAATTGCCGGACAATCTCAACATCGAGATGGTGGACATGGAGGCGCTGGACTCCGACGATGCCGAGTTCCTGCACGGGATAATCCGGGCGCACGTGGATGCCACCGATTCCGCGGTGGGCCAGCGGATCCTGGCCGACTGGCGCGGTCAACAGCGCCACTTCGTCAAGGTGATGCCGCGCGATTACAAGAAGGTGCTGCAGGCGATCGCCGAAGCCGAGCGCGACGGCATCGACGTGGACAAGGCGATCATGGCGGCCGCGCATGGCTGATCCGAGCGGCTTCCTGAAGTACACCCACCGGGAACTGCCGAAGCGTCGGCCTGTCCCCCTGCGGTTGAAGGACTGGCACGAGGTCTACGAAGACTTCGACGAAGGCACCCTGCGCGAGCAGGCGACCCGTTGCATGGATTGCGGTATTCCGTTCTGCCACAACGGCTGTCCATTGGGAAACCTGATCCCCGAATGGAACGACCTGGTGCGCACGGGCCGGTGGCGCGACGCGATCGAGCGGCTGCACGCCACCAACAACTTCCCGGACTTCACCGGCAGGCTGTGCCCGGCGCCGTGTGAACCGGCCTGTGTGCTCGGCATCAATCAGGATCCGGTGACTATCAAGCAGATCGAGCTGGAGATCATCGACCGCGCCTTCGAAGAAGGCTTCGTCGAGCCGCTGCCCCCGGACAAGCTGACCGGGAAGAAGGTCGCGGTGGTGGGCTCGGGCCCGGCCGGTTTGGCCGCCGCCCAGCAATTGACCCGCGCCGGCCACACGGTCACCGTGTTCGAGCGGGCTGACCGCATCGGCGGCCTGCTGCGATACGGCATCCCGGAATTCAAGATGGAGAAGCGCGTCCTCGACCGGCGCCTGGACCAGATGCGCGCCGAGGGGACCGAGTTCCGCGCCGGTGTGAACGTCGGGGTCGACATCACCGCCGAACAGCTGCGCGCCGACTTCGATGCGGTGGTGCTGGCCGGTGGTGCGACCGCCGCGCGGGACCTGCCCGTCCCCGGTCGGGACCTGGACGGAATCCACCAGGCGATGGAGTACCTGCCGTGGGGCAACCGGGTGCAGGAGGGCGATGACGTCCTCGGGCCCGACGGGGAGCCCCCGATCACCGCCAAGGGCAAGAAGGTCGTCATCATCGGCGGCGGCGACACCGGCGCGGACTGCCTGGGCACCGCGCACCGCCAGGGTGCCACCGTCGTGCACCAGTTCGAGATCATGCCGCGCCCGCCGGAGTCTCGGGCCGAATCGACCCCGTGGCCGACTTACCCCTTGATGTACCGGGTTTCGTCGGCGCACGAAGAGGGTGGCGAGCGGGTGTTCTCGGTGAACACCGAGCAGTTCGTGGGCGAGGATGGCCGCGTGACGGCGCTCAAAGCCCACGAAGTCACCATGCAGGATGGCAAGTTCGTCAAGGTCGAGGGCTCGGACTTCGAGCTCGAGGCCGACTTGGTGCTGCTGGCGATGGGCTTCGTCGGACCGGAGCGGGAGGGCCTGCTCACCGACCTCGAAGTCAAGCTCACCGATCGCGGCAACGTCGCGCGTGGCGCCGACTTCGACACGTCGGTACCGGGCGTGTTCGTCGCCGGGGACATGGGCCGCGGCCAGTCGCTGATCGTCTGGGCGATAGCTGAGGGCAGGGCCGCGGCCGCGGCCGTGGACCGCTACCTGATGGGTGTGACCGCCCTTCCCGCGCCGGTCAAGCCGACCGCAGTACCGCTCCAGTAGTCACAGAAGTCACATCAGAAACACACGTCCCAAAATCGGCGAGTCTGCCACCGTTTGCCAGGCGGCGGGTGTCTAATAACCCGTTGTGGGCTTCGTCACACGGGCGAGTGATCGGGGCTCCGGCGGAACGGAACGATCGCAGGAGTGATCACTGTGCACATCAATCCAGTACCTCGATCACGGATGGGGCGAATCGCCTGGTCCTGGTTTCGTCACCCGGTGAAGAGCCGCGAGTTCCCTGCCAAACACGAGCGCCTGGTCACCGCCGCCGAATTACTGATCTTCGGGGCATAGCCGCCCCGCCGCGCGCCTCCGAGTGCGACGCGGGGGTTTGCTCGACGGAGCAAACGGGGGACATGTTCGGCACACCGCGAAGGTCCCCGGTACCGGTGTTGATCAGCTCAGCAATCCCGAATCGCGAATGACCTCGGCCAGCGGTTCCAGGACGCTCGGGTCGTGGGGCGGGTTGATGTAGACGATGCCCAGGTCGAGTCCCTCGGCCGCCAGCCCGGCCGCCTCCTCGACGACCTGCTGGTAGTTGCGCTGCTCGTCCAGGCGCAGGTGCGCCGACAACATGATCTCCTTCGGATCGCGCCCGATCTTCTCGCACTCCGCGGCGAGCACGTCGCGCTTGCGCGCGAACACCTCGGGCGGGCCGCCGACGAAGTTCCAGTGCTGCGCGTAGCGGGCGGTGATCGGCAGCGTCCGTTTCTCCCCGCTGCCGCCGATGCAGATCGGCGGGTGCGGGCGCTGGACGCCCTTGGGTTCGTTGCGCGCGCCCTTGAGCTGGTAGTACTTGCCGTCGAAGTCCGTGGTGTCCTGACTGAGCAGGCTGGTCAGCACCTGGCACGCCTCCTCGAATCGATCGAAACGTTCCCGGATGCTGCCCAGCTCGATGCCGTAGGCGCCTGACTCTTCCTCGTTCCAGCCGGCTCCGATGCCCAGCTCGAGCCGTCCGTTCGAGATGATGTCGAGTGCGGCGGCCATGTTGGCCAGCACGGCGGGGTGGCGGTAGTGAATGCCCGTCACCAGCGTGCCCAGCCGCAACCGTTTGGTGGCCTGCGCCAGCGCGGTCAGCGTCGTCCAGCCCTCCAGGCAGGGCCCGCTGCTGTCGGAGAAAATCGGGTAGAAGTGGTCGAAGGTCCACCCGGACTCGTAAACGTCGATGTCGTCGGCGGCCTGCCAGACGGCGAGCATGTCGGCCCAGGTGGTGTTTTGCGGGGAGGTCTTGAAGGCGAATCGCATGGAATCGACGTTAGTCGATCTTTATGAAGGGCAACTAAACTCAGGCTCGCGATGAATTACTCCCTCGGGCTCGACACCAAGATCACGCTGCTGGCGGCCGGGCTGATCTTTCTGCTCGCGCTGGTCCTCGGGGTTTGGAAGTACCGGCAGATCATGACGGCCGACGACCACCGCGCCCATCCCTACGTCGACATCGCACACCGGGCGGCGTTGCTCTACTCGTTTGCGACGCTGCTGCTGGCGGTCTTCGTCGAGCTGAGCGCGTGGCCGGCGTGGCTCAACCTGGCCGCGGCCGGCGTGGTCGTCTTCTTTTTCGTCGGCGCCATCCTCAGCTACATCGGGCACGGGGCGCGGCGCGACACCGTCAACCAGTTCGAGAACCCCGTCCCCGGCACCGGGGTGATGATGGCGTTGCTCATCGCCGGCGAGATCGGGGGCTTCGGCGTCCTGCTCGCCGGATTCATCGCCGGGCAGTTCCGGTGACCCGGACGGCTTTGGCGGTGACCTGCGTCGCCCGGCTCCGCCGCGCTTGCAGTCACCACGCAGGCACACTGGAGTCATGGATCCCGTAGAGGCCTTGCGGCAGATCGCCTACTACAAGGACCGCAGCCGCCACGACCCGCGGCGCGTGATGGCGTATCGCAACGCCGCCGACATCATCGAGGGGCTCGACGACGCGGCGCGCGAGCGGCACGGCCAAGCCAACAGCTGGCAGTCGCTGCCCGGCATCGGTCCCAAGACCGCGAAGGTCATCGACCAGGCCTGGTGCGGCAGCGAGCCCGACCTGCTGGCCGAATTACGTTCGGCCGCAGAGGATCTCGGTGGCGGGGACATCCGGGCGGCGTTGCGGGGCGATCTGCATCTGCATTCGAACTGGTCGGACGGGTCGGCACCGATCGACGAGATGATGGCGACTGCGTCCGCGCTCGGGCACGAGTATTGCGCGCTGACCGACCACTCGCCGCGGCTGACCATCGCCAACGGGCTGTCGCCCCAGCGCCTGCGTGCGCAGCTCGATGTCATCGACAAGCTGCGTGACCAGTTCGCGCCGATGCGCATCCTCACCGGGATCGAGGTCGACATCCTCGAGGACGGCAGCCTGGACCAGGAGCCCGAGCTGCTCGAGCGGCTCGACGTGGTCGTGGCCAGCGTGCATTCCAAGCTGTCGATGGACGCCTCGGCGATGACGCGGCGCATGGTGCGCGCCGTTTCGAATCCGCACGCCGACGTGCTGGGCCATTGCACGGGCCGGCTGGTATCGGGCAACCGGGGCATCCGTCCGCAATCGAAGTTCGACGCGGAAGCGGTCTTCACCGCCTGCCGCGATCACGGCACCGCGGTGGAGATCAACTCGCGACCCGAACGCCGGGACCCGCCGACCGCGCTGCTCAAGCTGGCGCTCGAAATCGGCTGCGTGTTCAGCATCGACACCGACGCGCACGCGCCGGGCCAATTGGACTTCCTCGGCTACGGCGCGCAGCGTGCGCTGGACGTGGGCGTGCCCGTCGACCGGATCGTCAACACCTGGCCGGCCGACAAGCTGCTGGAGTGGACCGGCTCGAATTGAGACGGCCGCTCAGACCCGCACCGGTTCGGCGTGCTCGGGAACCGGTTCTTCGCTGCGGGCGGCGCTCTGCAATAGATTCGCGGCGGCCACGGTGGCGCAGGTCGCGGCCGGGATGAGCAACGCGTAACCCCCCAATCGCGCGCCGAACACGATCCCGGCCACGCCGCCCCCGAGGAACAGCAGGAGGGTGGTCGCTAGGATCGCGGCTTTCCATCTATCGACTCCGTGCCGTCGACTGCGGCCGAGGATCAGCCCGAGGTCGGTGACGGTTCCGGTGAAGTGCGTGGTGCGGATCGCCATTCCGCGGAAGCTCGATGTCATCGCGTTCTGCAGGCCGAGGGCCGCGGCGGCGAACAGCGCCTGCACCGCGGTCTGCTCGACGCCCAGGGCGTTGATCTGCGCCTTGACGACGGTCTCCTCGACACCGGCCGCGGCGAGCACGAGCAACACTGCCTCGAGGAAGAGCACAGCGGCGTGGCGTGGGCCCGCAAGGGCATCGGTGGACGCAAGGATCGCCCCGGCCACCGTCGCTCCCGCCAAGAAGCCCAAGAAGATCGCGGCGAGCACGTGCCCTTCGTAGAGCCAGGGGTTGGCCGTGTTCATGCCCAGCTGGGTGGTGATCGCCGTCAGGTTGCCGACGGGCAGCGCCAGGATCAAAAGCGCCACGGCGTTGACGAAGCCCGCGGACAAGGCGAGCAGCGCGCTGTAACCGAGCAGGAGACCTTCGCGGGTCAGGCCGCTGTCGCGGGCTTGGTGCGGCGGCGGCATCGGGTTCGGTCGCTCACTTTCGATGGTCGGGTTTTCGCCAGCCTAACCATCAGGCCGTCAGACTTGCGGCGCCGAGAGGCTGATTCAAATCAACCTCAAATCATCGAAATCGCTTGCGGCAGCGAATGATTGGTGAGAACGATCACAACCCGTCAGTCGGGAAGACGTGGCATCTCTGTACCCGGATCGTGGCCGACCAAAACCGCGGGTGTCAGCGCGGACCTGCCGTACCGATCACGCACCCGGTCGATCGCCGCGTCGATGGCGAGCCGGTTGTCGTGCTCATCGAACGGCAATGTCAGTTGCTGGGCGCCGCTGCGGTCGATCCCCGACACCGCGAACCCGACCAGCGTCAGCCCGCGCTGCGCGATGAGCGGAGCGGCCGACACGACCAGCCCCCGCGCGGCGGCCAGGATCGGCTGCGTCGAGGACGTCGCCCACGGCAGCGTCCGTGACCGCGTCGCCCGTCCGAAATCGTCGAACCGCAGGCGCAGCACCACCGTGCGGCCGGTACGCCCGGCGGCACGCATCCGGCGGGTGATGCGGTCGATCAGGTTGATCACCACCGCATCGATCTCAGCGGCCGACATGGTGTTGCCGGCGCGGCCGAGCGCCCGCTGCGCCCCGACGGACCGCCGCCGCACACCGGTGGTCACCCGGCGGCGGTCGATGTTGCGGGACAGCGCGAACAGCTGGCGCCCCATGGCGCCGCCCAGCAGCGAGGCCAGCGTCGACTCACTCAGCTCGGCCACGTCGGCGACGGTCACGAGCCCATGGGCGTGGAGTTTCTCGGCCGTCTTGGCGCCCACGCCCCACAGCCGCCGGACCGGCAACGGGTGCAGGAACGCGAGCTCCTGGTCCGGCGGCACCAACAGCAGCCCGTCGGGCTTGGCCTCCTGGCTGGCGACCTTGGCGAGAAACTTCGTCCGGGCGATGCCCACCGTGATCGGCAGGCCGACGCGGTCGCGCACGTCGGCGCGTAGCCTTCCGGCGATCTGTACCGGCGTTCCGGACACCCGGCGCAGGCCGCCGACGTCGAGAAACGCCTCGTCCACCGAGAGCGGCTCCACAATCGGTGTGCAGTCGCGAAACACCTCGAACACGGCGTCGCTGGCGCGGCTGTACGCGCTCATCCGGGGCGGGACGACCACGGCGTGCGGGCACAGCCGCCGCGCCTGGGCGCCGCCCATCGCCGTTCGCACGCCGTAGGCCTTGGCCTCGTAACTGGCGGCGAGCACGACCCCGCCGCCGACGATGATTGGGCGGCCACGCAGCGTCGGATCGTCGCGCTGCTCCACGGACGCGTAGAACGAATCCAGGTCCGCGTGCATGATGGACGCCTCACACCGCACGAACATATGTTCGCACGCGGGGGTGACGGGATGCGATGGTGGCGACCCGCTTCGCCCGGCTACGCCGCGCTTGCGATCGCCACCGATGCGATGGTGGCGACCCGCTTCGCCCGGCTACGCCGCGCTTGCGATCGACACTTAGCTGGATTCGCCGTAGATACTGGTCACCCAGATGTGGGTGAGGGTGTCGACCACCCGGTCCTCGTCGACCGCGGGCGTCTCGGCGGACAAAGCGGCCATCATGGTGCGCTCGTTCATCTGGTTCAGCGAGGTCGCCAGGTCCACGGCGGGAATGGTCTCGGGCGCGGCGCCGCGCACGCGTTCCGCGGCGATCATGGCCGCGGTCTGGTCGATCCACTTCTGCATGAAGCCCAACCACACCACGCGGAGCTCGGAGCTGGTCGCCAGCGCCTCGGTGGCGGCGCGGGCCAGCCGGCGGTGCGTGCTGAACGCCGTGAAGAACGCCTTGATGCCGTTTCGCCACACCCGTCGGGGGTCCTCCGGTAGCCGCTGCACCGCGCCGTCGAACTCCGAATCGGCGCGCGCGATCACCGGTTCCAGCAGCGACAACAGCACCGCTTCCTTGGACTTGAAATAGAAGTAGAACGTCGGCCGGGACAGGCCCGCACCCTTGGCGAGGTCGTCGACGGAGATGTCGGCGAACGACCGCACTTCCAGCAGCCGCGCGGCGGTCGCGAGAATCGCCTGCTCGCGGTCGTCGCCCGAGGGCCGGATGGCACGGCGGCCACGCAGGGCGCGGGTCTGGCCGGCGGTAGTCACGGCCGCTACTTTACACGGTGTCGAAAAATTCGACACCCTGTTGACTGTGTCGACGGACCGTTGATAACGTGACCCCATGACTGAGCACCTTGACGTGATCATCGTGGGCGCCGGCATCTCGGGCATCAGCGCGGCCTGGCATCTCCAGGACCGCTGCCCGACCAAGAGCTACGCGATCCTCGAACGCCGCGACGACCTGGGCGGCACCTGGGACCTGTTCAAATACCCGGGCATCCGGTCGGACTCGGACATGTTCACTCTCGGGTTCCGGTTCAAGCCCTGGCTCTCGGCGAAGTCGATCGCCGACGGCCCGGACATCAAGGCCTACGTCAAGGAGGCAGCGGTCGAGAACAAGATCGACCGGCACATTCGCTACCGCCAGCGCGTCTTGGCCGCCGACTGGTCCGACGCCGACAACCGCTGGACCCTGACCGTCGAGTCGGACGGCCAGGAGCGCGAAATGACTTGCTCGTTCCTGTTCGCGTGCACCGGCTACTACAACTACGACGAGGGGTATTCGCCCACCTTCCCCGGCGCCGACGACTTCGAGGGCCGGATCGTCCACCCGCAGCACTGGCCGGAGGACCTCGATTACCAGGGCAAGAAGATCATCGTCATCGGCTCGGGAGCCACGGCGATCACCCTGATCCCGGCGCTGGTGAACTCGGGCTCGGGCCACGTCACGATGCTGCAGCGCTCGCCGACCTATATCGGCTCGCTGCCCGGGGTGGACCCGTTCGCCGAACGCGCCAACCGGCTGCTTCCGGATCGCCTGGCGCACATCGCGAATCGGTGGAAAGCCATCGCATTCAGCACCTTCCAGTACCAGCTGTCTCGCAAGGCGCCCGCCTACATGCGCAAGACGTTGATGACGATGGCCAAGCGTCGCCTACCCGAGGGCTACGACGTCGAGAAGCATTTCGGGCCGCGGTACAACGTCTGGGATCAGCGGCTGTGCCTGGCGCCTGACGGCGACTTCTTCCGCACGATCCGGCATGGCAAGGCCGACGTGGTCACCGACACGATCGACCGGTTCACCAAGACGGGCATCAAACTCACCTCGGGTGAGGAGCTGCAGGCCGACATCATCATCACCGCAACGGGTTTGAACATGCAGCTGCTCGGCGGCGTGAAGCCCACCAGGAACGGTGAGCCGATCGAGCTGACGTCCTTGATGACGTACAAGGGCCTGATGTTTTCCGGTGTGCCGAATTTCGCGATCACCTTCGGCTACACCAACGCGTCGTGGACGCTCAAGGCCGACCTGGTCTCCGAATTCGTCTGCCGGTTGCTGAACTACATGGACGCCAACGGGTTTGACTTCGTGGAGCCGCAGCATCCCGGTGACGACGTCGACGAGCTGCCGTTCATGGACTTCAGCCCCGGCTACTTCCAGCGTGCGATGGACATGCTGCCCAAGTCGGGGTCGCGGGCGCCCTGGCGGCTCAAGCAGAACTACCTCTTCGACATGCGCACGATCCGGCGCGGCAAGGTTGCCGACGAGGGCCTGCGATTCGCGAAGAAGCGTGCGCCGGTTGCGGTTTAGGGTTTGACGACGACTATTCCGTCGTCGTCGCTGTAGGCGATCTCGCCGGGCACGAAGGTTACGCCGCCGAGCGCGATCTCGACATCGCGCTCACCGGCGCCCGTCTTGCTGCTCTTGCGGGGATTGGTGCCCAGCGCCTTGATGCCGATGTCGAGACCGCGCAGCGCGGCCGCGTCACGCACGGCACCGTTGACGATGAGGCCCGCCCAGCCGTTCGAGCGGGCCAGCTCGGCGATGACGTCTCCGACCAGCGCCGAGTGCAGGGAGCCGCCGCCGTCGATGACCAGTACCCCGCCCGCACCTGGCTGGGAGAGAACCGATTTCAGCAATGCGTTGTCTTCGAAGCAGCGCACCGTGCTGATGGCTCCGGCGAATTCGGACCGGCCACCGAACTGGCGGAACTGGACGTCGCAGCTGCGTACGTCGGGGCCGATGTCGTCGACGAGGTCGGCGGTTGGCTGGAATGACACGGTCACGTCTGACACCGTAGCGGCTCGGTGGCGGGTCAGCGGCGCCGCAGCTGCCGGATCAACAGGATCGCCAGGAGGCTGACCGCCAGGGCGACGATCAACGGCAGCCGGGACTGGGTCAGGACCTCCATCGGAGCGTCTGGCGATACCGGGTTGTTG
>NZ_LZJB01000457.1:0-1475 GCF_001666895.1 Mycobacterium sp. E3298 | reverse complement strand
CGGCCAGACCTACGGCGCCGAGCCGCTGTTGGCGCGCGCCCACCACGGCTCGGTCAGCAAGGAACAGCGCGCCCTGGTCGAAGAGGACCTCAAGCGCGGCCTGCTCAAGGCCGTGGTCGCGACGTCGAGCCTGGAGCTCGGCATCGACATGGGCGCGGTCGACCTGGTGATCCAGGTCGAGGCGCCGCCGTCGGTGGCCAGCGGCCTGCAACGCATCGGGCGGGCCGGCCACCAGGTCGGCGAGGTGTCCCAGGGCGCGCTGTTCCCCAAGCACCGCACGGATCTGATCGGCTGCGCGGTGACGGTGCAGCGGATGCTGTCCGGCGAGATCGAGACGATGCGGGTGCCGGCCAACCCGCTCGACATCCTCGCGCAGCAGACGGTCGCGGCGGCGGCGCTGGAGCCGCTGGACGCCGACCGGTGGTTCGACACGGTGCGCCGCAGCGCCCCGTTCGTGACGCTGCCCCGCAGCGTGTACGAGGCCACCCTCGACCTGCTGTCGGGCAAGTACCCGTCCACCGAGTTCGCCGAGCTGCGGCCCCGGCTGGTCTACGACCGCGACACCGGCACGCTGACCGCGCGGCCCGGCGCGCAGCGGCTGGCCGTCACCTCCGGCGGCGCCATCCCCGATCGCGGCATGTTCACGGTCTACCTCGCCAGCGAGGCGGAGAAGCCGTCGCGGGTGGGCGAACTGGACGAGGAGATGGTGTACGAGTCCCGGCCCGGTGACGTGATCTCGCTGGGCGCCACCAGCTGGCGGATCACCGAGATCACCCACGACCGGGTGCTGGTGATTCCCGCGCCGGGCCAGCCGGCCCGGTTGCCGTTCTGGCGCGGCGACGACGCGGGCCGTCCGGCGGAGCTGGGCGCCGCGCTGGGCGCGTTCACCGGCGAGCTGGCGGGACTGGACCGCGACGCCTTCGACGCCCGGTGCGCCGGCCTGGGTTTCGACGCTTACGCGACCGACAACATGTGGGCGCTGCTGGACGAGCAGCGCACCGCGGCCGGGGTGGTGCCCACCGACACCACCTTGCTGGTCGAGCGGTTCCGCGACGAGCTGGGCGACTGGCGGGTGATCCTGCACTCGCCGTACGGGCTGCGGGTGAACGGCCCGCTGGCGCTGGTGCCACAGCGGCGATCGCTTGCCCGGATGCCGGCGCGGCAACAGCAGCGCGCGGGCCGCGCACTCCCGGAACCGCGACGCGAACAGCGCCGAACCGCCCACCTCGGCCGTGACGATCGGGTCGATCTCGTCGGCGTCGAAGACGAAGAGGTCGGCGCCGGGCGGGTTGTCGCCGTTGTCAGACAACATGTCCGGCAACCGCACCACGATGCCGTCGTCGGAGGCGGTCGGCTTCTCGTCCAGGCCGTAGCGTTCCCGCAGCCGGCGGCCCACCGCCAGCGCCAGCGGGCCGTTCACCCGCAGCCCGTACGGCGAGTGCAGGATCACCCGCCAGTCGCCCAGCTCGTCGCGG
>NZ_LZJB01000456.1:0-24234 GCF_001666895.1 Mycobacterium sp. E3298 | reverse complement strand
AGGCCAGCACCCTGCGCTGCCTGCGCGACCAATTGGAGTAGACAACTCATCGCCTGCCAGGCCGCCTTCGGCGCCACGCCCGCGCCACGCCGCAATGTACTGTGCGATTCGGGAACGAACTCGACTGTGGCGCCGAAGGCGGCCTGGGAAGGGAGCTCGAACGATGAGGACTTCACGGACGGTGGCCGCGGGAGTCGCGGCGACGACGGCGCTGGCGGTGGCGGTGTCGGGGTGCGGCGGCAAGAATTCGACGCCTTCGACGTCCAAGCCGGGATCGTCCAGCTCGGCTACCAGCGCCCAGAGCTCGGCGCCGGCGTCGTCGGGCCCCGCCCAGCCGAGTGACTACACCGGGTTGCTGATCCAGGCCAGCGACATCAATGCCCCGATTCCGTTCACGGCGACCCCGCCGATCAGCAACCCGAACGGCCAGCCCGGCATCGCGACGACGTTCAAGGACGAGGACGGCAGCCACGTCATCAAAGACACCATCCAGGTGTTGGCCGACCCTGGCGCCGCCACGAACGCGTTGAACGCGGCCAAGGGCGGTCAGGGTGACGTGATCAAGAACCCGACCACGCAAGCCGCCACCGTCGGGACGGGCGGAACGACCCTGCTGGGTAACTCCCCCGACCACAACAAGGGTGTGACCCTGCTGATGTTCACCGAGGGGAGGGCCTTCGTGACACTGCAGTTCGACGGACCGCCCGACACGCTGGCCCCCGCGGATTTCGTCAACGATGTCGGCCAGAAACAGGACGCGGTCATCAAGAAGGGGCTCGGCGGCTGAGCGCGAGCGGACCGCCCACAACCCGAGGAGCCCGATGACCGTCATCAACGGCATGCCGGCCCATGCGCTGCTGCTGCATTTCGTCGTGGTGCTCGTACCCGTGACCGCCCTGCTGGAGATCGTCTGCGTGTTGTGGCCGACGGCGCGGCGCGGCCCCCTGTTGTGGCTGGCGGTGATATCGGCCATCGCCACCATGGTGCTCACGCCGATCACGGTGGACGCCGGGGAATGGCTGTATGACCTGCGGGCCAAACCCAGCGCCATCCTGCAAAAACACGCCGCCCTGGGCGGCACGATGACCTACTTCGCGGCCGCGCTGCTGGCGGCCGCGTTGGTGCTCGTGGCGATGCGCCTGATCGAACGCCGCTCGGACAAGAGCCGCGTGGCCGTCCGGGCGACCATCGCGATACTGGTGCTCGCCGTCGCCATCGCATCGACGATCCAGATCTACCGCGTGGGTGATGCTGGGGCGCAATCGGTTTGGGGTGACGAGATCGCGCGTCTGCAGAAATCGCACCCGGGTTAGCGGTCGTCGCGGCGCCTATGCGGTTGGCATGAGGAGAAAGAGCCGGAATTTGCGCGGGCCCGCGCGATCCTGGGCGACCTGGTAGTTCGGCCAGTGCGCCACGGCCGTGGACCATGCTTGGTCACGTTCCGCACCGGTGAGCAGCCGGACCGATGCCACGAAGCGATGGCCGCGCCTGCGGACGGTAACGCGTTGTGTCGCTTTGAGGTTCGCCGACCACGAGGGATGGCGGTCTCGGCCCCAGTTGGAGCCGACCACCAGCAACCCGCCGTCGAGCGGCACGTACTGCACGGTCGCGGTACGGGCGAGGCCCGTCTTGCGGCCCGACGTGGTGATCTGTACGTTCGGCAGGCCCACGAGATCGAGTACCCCGAACCGTCCGGTCGTCGCGAAGCGAAGCAGCGCCTCAAGACTTTCCGCGACCGGCCGGCCAGTCAGGACGAGCCGGCGGTAGGCTGCCGGATTCCGGGCCACCCGCTGCAGCGGATTCATACGCAGACTGTATTCCCGGCCGCCCCGGCGCGGGCGTCGGAGCGGTGAAATGACCTTGACGGCCGGGGTTTCCGATGCGGGCGCCCCGTCACGCCTCCTGGTGCCGCACCCGATTAAATAAACTGCTTGATTTAATATGATGGTCCGTGTTCACTGGGGCGATGACCGCCGAACGGGCCGCCCGCTCCGACAGGTCGACGGGCACCCGGGAGGCGATCCTGTCGGCCGCGGAAGTGCTGTTCGCCGAGCGCGGCATGTATGCGGTATCGAACCGGCAGATCAGCGAGGCGGCCGGGCAGGGCAACAACGCCGCGGCTTGCTATCACTTCGGCACCAGGACGGACCTGCTCCGGGCGATCGAGGACAAGCATCGGAAGCCGATCGAGGCACTGCGCGCGCAACTGCTGACCGCAATCGGCGATTCGGCCGACCTGCGCGACTGGGTGGGCGCGCTGGTGCGGCCACTGACCGATCATCTGCATGCGCTGGGCGCCCCCAGCTGGTACGCCCGCTTCGCCGCCCAGGCGATGGCCGATCCCACGTACCGCCACGTCGTCACCAAAGACGCGCTCGCGTCGCCGCTGCTGGTGCAAACCATCGACGGCATCAACCGTTGCCTTCCCGACCTGCCCAGGCGGGTGCGGTCCGAACGGATGGTCATGGTGCGCAACCTGCTCATGCACACCTGCGCCGAGCACGAAGGCGCTCTGGCCGAGCACGGGCCGCGGTCGCGTTCGGCCTGGCCGGTCGCCGGCGAGGGCCTGATCGACGCGATCGTCGGCCTGTGGCGCGCACCGGTCCATGTGAGCGCGGCGGGCACCTAGCCCCGCCGCACACCAGAACAGGCCAAACCGAGGAAGCACGATGACCGACGTCTCGACCGACACCGATATTCCGGAGTTCCCCATGTCGCGGGCGCCGGGTTGCCCTTTCGCCCCGCCGCCAGAAGTGCTGCAGCTCAACGCCGACAGACAGTTGAGCCGGGTCCGGATCTGGGACGACAGCACGCCCTGGCTGATCCACGGCTATGAGGCGACCCGGGCGTTGTTCACCGACTCGCGGACCAGCGTCGACGACCGGCTCCCGGGCTATCCGCATTGGAACGAGGGCATGCTCGCGACGGTGCACAAGCGGCCGCGTTCGGTGTTCACCTCCGACGCCGAGGAGCACACCAGGTTTCGCCGGATGCTCTCAAAACCGTTCACCTTCAAGCGGGTTGAGGCGCTGCGGCCTGCGGTGCAGCAGATCACCGACGACCACGTCGACGCGTTGCTGGCCGGCCCAAAGCCGGGTGACATCGTCAGCACGTTGGCGCTGCCGGTCCCCTCCCTGGTCATCAGCCAGTTGCTGGGCGTGCCCTACCAGGACGCGGATTTCTTCCAGACCCAGGCCCAGCGCGGCATGGACCGCTACGCCACCGAGGAAGACACGGCGCAGGGCGCGGCGTCGCTGGCGAAGTACCTGGCGAACTTGGTGCGGGCCAAGATGCAAAGACCCTCCGACGATCTGGTTTCCGACCTCGCCGAGCGGGTCAACGCCGAAGAGCTCACCGTGCGCGAGGCGGCCCAGCTGGCCACCGGTGTGCTCATCGCCGGTCACGAGACGACGGCCAACATGATCAGCCTGAGCGTCGCGGCCCTGCTCGACCATCCCGACCAGCTGGCGCTGATGCGCGACACAGACGATCCGCAGGTGATCGCCGTCGCGGTCGAGGAATTGATGCGCTACCTCAGCATCATCCAAACCGGCCAGCGGCGGATCGCGGTCGAGGACATCGACGTGGGTGGCGAGACCATCCGAGCCGGCGAGGGCATCATCCTCGACGTCGCTCCGGCGAACTGGGACGGCCGGCAGTTCCCCGACCCGGACCGCCTGGACCTGCGCCGCGAGGACGGACCGCACGTCGGGTTCGGCTACGGTCGCCACCAGTGCGTCGGGCAACAGCTGGCCCGGATGGAATTGCAAATCGTCCTGCCCACGCTCCTGCGTCGCGTCCCAACCCTGCGCCTCGCGGCGCCGCTGGAAGAACTGCCCTTCAAGCACGACGCGCTGGCTTACGGTCTCTATGACCTGCCAGTGACATGGTGAAACCCGACCCGGGCCCGCAGGTGCCCGACTTGCGGGCGTTCGCTGGAAAGCGTTGCGCCGCTGGGCAACGAGCTGACGGCCGAGGCCCGGCCCGTTGACATCTTGCTCAACAACGCCGGCATCATGACGCCGCCGCAACGCCAGGAGGCCCGAGGCGGCTTCGAATTGCAGTTCGGGGACTCCCACACGTGCGCCTCGTTTATGGTGGATGGTCTGGGGCTCGCCCAGGTCGACGAGATCGGAATCGACAAGGTGATGTGGTCGTCGGACTACCCGCACAACGAGAGCACCTACGGCTACTCGGAGCGGTCGCTGGCCGCGGTCGTCGACGCCGTCGGTACCGAGAACACGGTCCGCGTCGCCAGCGCAAACATCAGAACGTTCTCGGACCTGTGAGATGACCGAATCACTCAGTGTCCCGGGCACACTCATCGACATCCCCGATGAGCCGGATAGGGCGCGCATGCGTTCCGAGACTGGCGCTAGGCTGCGGTCCGCGATGGCCGATCACGGCGTGGACGCGCTGATACTGCTGATGAACGGCTACGTCGGATACGCGACGGGCGCCAGTTGGCCGCTCTTGGACGCGGGGCTGTCGCACGTGGAGCGCCCGGTCGCGGTCGTGCTCGCCGACGACGAACATCCGCACCTGTTCATGCCGTTTCGCGGCGGAGCGTCCGCGGAATCGCCGGTGCCCGACGACCATCTGCACGGGCCCGTCTACCTCGAATTCGACCATGGCGTCGAGCAATTCGCGCGTGAGCTGGCTGGGCTGATCCCACCGGGCGCGAACGTCGCGGTCGACGAACTGACCGGAGCGATGCGAAGGGCCGGCCGCAGGCTGTTCCCCGGGGGCGAGCCGACGGATGCGGCGATCGTGGTTGGTGCTGCGCAATTGGTGAAGACTCGCGATGAGTTGTCCTGCCTTCGCCGGGCCACCCGCATCACCGAACAGGCGATCGTGGACGTGCAGCGGGCGTTGGCGCCGGGGGTCCGCCAGATCGACCTGTCGGCCACGCTGGTGCGTCGCGCCTTCGAGCTGGGTGCCACCACGAACATGCTGGAGGCCATCTGGCAGGTGATGCCGAGTTCGCGAGAAGCCGGAGTGTGGACGACACATGGCGATCTGGCGCTGCCGCTGCTTCCCACCGATCGTGAACTGGCCGCCGGCGACGTGCTATGGACCGACATCAGCATCACCTATGCCGGGTACTGCTCCGATTTCGGCCGGACCTGGGTGGTCGGTCGCCCGCCCACCCAGCGACAGCAGGACCAGTTCCGACAATGGCGTTCGATCATGGACGCGGTGCTCGCGGTGACCAAAGCCGGTGTCAGCTCCGGCGATCTGGCGCGTGCGGCGATTGCCGCCAACGGCGGCCGCAAACCCTGGTTGCCGCATTTCTATCTGGGCCACGGTATCGGGACCTATCCCGCCGAAGCTCCCATGATCGGAACGGATCTCGGCGAAGAGTTCGACGACAACTTCGTCTTGCCGGTCGGAACGGTTCTGGTGCTGGAACCCGTGGTGTGGGAAGACGGGACGGGCGGTTATCGCAGTGAGGAGATCGTGGTGATCACCGAAGACGGCTACCTGCCGATCACCGACTACCCCTACTCCCCCTATGGCGACTGAAGTTCTGCCCGACCCCACGGCGCTGCGGATGGGCCGCCGGGACCGCGCGTTGGCGCAGATGGACGCGCACGGGCTGGACATGCTGGTGCTTGGGCGTCAAGCCAACATTCGTTACGTGACCGGCGCACCGCAGTTGTGGATCGCCGGGACGCGACCGTTCGGCCCGATGTGCGTCGTGGTGCGCGGGTCAGGCGAGATCTATCTCAACAGCACCGACGACGAGGGGGTGCCGGAGGAGATCGGGCACGATCACCTGTACGGGCTGGCCTGGAACCCGATGACGCTCATCGACGTGCTGACGAAGATCGATGGCGCCCACACCGCGCGTCGGGTCGGAACCGATGCGATCACTCCGACTTTCGCCGCCCTGCTGCCGGAGGCGTTCCCGAACGCCGAGCTCGTCGACGCGGAGCCCGCGATGCGGGCGGCGCGGCGCGTCAAGACGGCCGACGAGATCGCGGCCATGGCGACGGCGCTCCGGGTCGCCGAGCGCGGACTTGCCGCCGCGCTGGCCGAATTCGCGCCGGGCGTGTCGGAACGAGCGCTGGCGGGGGCCATGATGGAGGCCATGGCCGCGGGCGGTGTGAGCACGCCCGCCACCCAGGACGCGGCGTGGGTGACGTCGAAGGAGCACCCGTGGCGTCGCGCCGGATCGGGCGAGGGGCGGCCGGGTGATCTGGTCGCGTTCGCCGCGGGGGCCCTGGCGAACGGCTATGTCGCGGAAGTGGGCCGGACGTGGCCGGCCGGCGACCACGCCGACCGGGCTACGCGCGACCTGTTCGAGCGGTCGAACACGTTGTACGACAACATGCTTGCGGCCTGCCGGCCCGGCGCGCCCACCTCGGACTTGGTGGCCGCCTATCAGGCCGCCGGCGAGCCGATTCCGCCGATGCCGATCGCGCACGGATTGGGGCTGGGATTCGATCCGCCGGTGGTGTCCCAAACCCTGCTGGCAGCGGGCGAATTCGACCAACTGGAGGCGGGGATGGTGTTGGCCATCACCGCGTATGTCTGGGAAAAGGGTGTCGGGGCGCTATTCAGACGGGACACCGTTCACATCACCGAGGGCGGTCCCCACGTGCTGACCGCCAGCCCGTCGTGGTCGGGTCAATAGAATCACTTGCGTCACTGGGTGAGTTCCGTGATCCCGATATCACTGCGGTCGGCCGAGAGCCCAGCCGGGCAGCGTCGGCGACACAGGAGGGCAACCTCGGAGACACCTGCGGGTCGCCTCTCGATGCCTTCGTTGCCACCTCAAAACCTCCGGGGTTACCCGGAAACCCGTTCCCCGGTCAGGTCGAGGGCGATATCGATAAGCACGTCCTCCTGGCCGCCGACCAAGCCCCTGCGCCCGGCTTCGACCAGAAGCGTGCGCGCATCGACGCCGAACCGTTCGGCAGTTGCCTCGGCATGACGCAGGAAACTTGAGTACACGCCCGCGTATCCCAGCGTCAACGTCTCCCGGTCCACGCGCACCGGACGCTGCTGCAGGGGCCGCACAAGGTCGTCGGCGGCGTCCTCGAGCGCGTTGAGGTCACAGCCGTGTTGCCAGCCCATCCGGGTGGCCGCCGCGACGAAGACCTCCAGCGGCGCGTTACCGGCGCCGGCGCCCATACCCGTCAGTGATGCGTCGACGCGGTGAGCGCCATGCTCCACGGCGACCATCGAATTCGCCACACCCAGCGACATGTTGTGGTGGGCATGGATGCCGACTTCGGTTGCACTGTCGAGGCTTTGCCGCACCGCGTCGACCCGTTCGGCGACGTCGCGCATGGTCATCGCGCCCCCGGAGTCGACGACATAGACGCACCCGGCCCCGTATCCCTCCATCAGGACGGCCTGCTCGGCGAGCTTCTGCGGGGTGGTCATGTGGCTCATCATGAGGAAACCGACGGTGTCCATGCCGAGTTCGCGCGCCGCGACGATGTGGTGCGCGGAGATGTCGGCCTCGGTGCAGTGCGTCGCGACGCGTACGACACTCGCGCCCGCCCGGTGCGCGGCGGTCAGGTCGCGGACGGTCCCGATGCCCGGCAGCACGAGGGTCGCCACCTTGGCCCGCTCTACGGTCCCGGCCACGGCCTCGATCCACTCCAGGTCGGTGTGGGCGCCGAATCCGTAGACGCAGCTGGACCCGGCCAGCCCGTCTCCATGGGCGACCTCGATAGAGTCCACCCCCGCCTGGTCGAGCGCCCGGGCGATCTCGGTGACCTGCTCCAGGGTGTAAGAGTGTCGCACGGCGTGCATGCCGTCACGCAGCGTGACATCACTGATGTACAGCGGCTTGCTCATTTCCTCACCCCCACAGTCGTCATCGAGTGCGCGGCGATTCGTTCCGCGGTGGCCAGGGCGGCCGACGTCATGATGTCGAGGTTGCCCGCATAGGCGGGGAGGTAGTGCGCGGCGCCCGTCACCTGCAGCATCACGGTGACCCGGGTGCCCATGAACTTCCCGGTCTCCGGGATGTGCAGCGGACGGTCGGCGTCGAACGTCTCGAACTGGACGGGCTTGGTGAGCTTGTAGCCCGGCACATACCGGGTGACCCGCTCCACCATCTCGGCGATCGAGGCGCCGATGGCCTCGTGGTCGCAGTCGCCCTCGACCAGGCAGTAGACGGTGTTGCGCATGAGGATCGGGGGGTCGGCCGGGTTGAGGACGATCACCGCCTTGCTGCGCTGCGCTCCGCCAACCACTTTGAGCGCGGTGGCGGTCGTCTCGATGAACTCGTCGATGTTCGCGCGCGTGCCCGGGCCGGCCGACTTCGACGAGATGGACGAGACGATTTCGGCGTACGACACCGGGGCCGCGTTGTTGACGGCGGCGACGATCGGCACGGTGGCCTGCCCCCCGCACGTCACCATGTTCAGGTTCGGCGCGTCGATGTGGTCCTCCAGGTTCACCACCGGCACGCAGAATGGTCCGACGGCCGCCGGCGTCAGGTCGAGGACGCGAACGTCCTTGTCGCGCAGAAAGTTCCAGTGCCGGACATGGGCGCCGGCGCTGGTGGCGTCGAACACCAGCCGGATCTCGTCGAAGTGGGGCATCGCGAGCAGGCCCTCGATCCCCTCCGAAGACACGGGGACGCCAAGGCGTTTCGCCCGGGCCAGCCCGTCGGACCCCGGGTCGATGCCGATCATTGCCGCCATCTCCAGCGGCCCGTCGCTGCGGAGGACCTTGATCATCAGGTCGGTGCCGATGTTGCCCGACCCGATGATGGCGACCGGATATCGTTCGTTACTCACTGAACTGCTCCCTACTCGAAAGTCACGCTGACGGCGCCGAGCCCGCTGACCGCCGCCGACGCCCGATCTCCCGCGCCGACGAACGGCGCCGTGGTATACGAGCCGGACATGACGAACGCGCCGGCCTCGATGGCAGTGCCGTATTTCGCGACCGCGTTGGCCAGCCAGGCGACGGCGGCGGCGGGATGACCCAGCACGGCGGTGCCCGCGCCCGTGGCGACGGTCACGCCGTTGACGACGAGTGTCGCGGTGGTCTCGGGGAGCGCCGGCGCCCGGCCGATCGGCACCCACTCGCCCAGCACCACCGCACCGGAGCTCGCGTTGTCGGCCACGGTGTCCGCCAACGTGATCCGCCAATCGGCGATCCGGCTGTCAACGATCTCCAACGCCGGGGCGACGGCCTCGGTGGCGGCCAGCACGTCGCCGATCGTCACGCCCGGCCCGCGCAGCGGCGCGCGCATCAGGAAGGCGACCTCAGGCTCGACGCGCGGCGCGCAGAACGCGGTGACCGGCACGGTCGCCGCGTCGGGGAGCACCATGCTGTCGAGGACGTAGCCGAAATCGGGCTCGTCGACCCCCAGCAGCTGCTGCATGGGCGCGGAGGTGATGCCGATCTTGTGGCCGCGCAGCGTGCGACCCTCGGCGAGATAGCGGACCATGTTGGCGCGCTGCACCGAATACGCCTGGGCCACCGTCATATTCGGATACATCTGCGTCAGCGGCTCGATCGGGACGCGGGTGCTCTGCGCGTCGTAGAGCAGTTGTGCGGCGTCGGTCAGCTGAGCGGATTGAACGGTCATGCCGGCTCCCCCGGTTCGAGCAGCTTGGCCGCCATGTCGAAGACGATGCGGACGTGCAGGTCCAACAGCCTGACCAGATCGACGGAGTCCCCGCCGACTTCCTTGGCGATGAACAACCCGTCGGCGCCGGCAATCGCGTAGGTGGTTAGCAGGTGCACACCTTCGTCGCCGAGCTCCGGGGCAAGCTGCCGCACCATCTCCGCGAACCGGTGGAACGCGCGATCGCGCACCTCGAGGAACATCTCCCTGGCCCGCGGTTCGACGGGCCGACGCTCCAGGCTCAGCATCAGCCCGAGGCGGAGGAAGTCCGGCGCATCGAGCAGGGCCTTGGCGACCCGGCCGCCGAACTCCGTCATCCACTCGCGGTCCGGCGTCACTTCTGTCAGGTCGAGCTCGGCCAGCCAGCGCTGGAAGCTGCGCTCGATGACCGCCGCGATCAGGTCGTCCTTGTCGGCGAAATGCCAGTAGATGGAAGTCGGAGGCAGGCCGCTCTTCTTGCTGACCAGTGAGATCGTGGTGCCGTCGTAGCCGCGTTCCGTGGCGACCTCGGTCGCCGCGTCCAGGATCCGCTCGCGCGACTGCTCGCCATTGGCCCGCGTGCGCCGCTGAGCACGGGGTTCGGCGGCCTCAGGGCCGGCCGATTTTTTCTGTGCCACATTCCCTCCTCCGGGGTGTTGACGATCACGCTATCGAGAGCTTACTGTATGGAGCACTACATTAACAACCTCTCCACCGAAGGTTCCCCTCATGTCAGACCAACCGATTCATGACGTAGCGATCGTCGGGTACGGGCCGGTCGGCGTCACCGCCGCCAACCTGCTCGGCCAGCTGGGCCTCAAGGTCGTCGTCGTCGAGCGCGATCCGAACATCTACGTACGCGCGCGGGCCATCTCCACCGACGAAGAGGTCGTGCGCATCTGGCAACAGGTCGGCCTGGCCGACCGGCTCAACGCCGACATGCAGCCCGGCAACGGCGCCAACTTCGTCGACGCCGACGGCGTTCCGTTCGTGCGGCTCCTGCCGGTGTCGCGGGGCAACGGCCACCCGCCGCAACAGTTCATCTACCAGCCGGCACTGGAGAAGGTGCTGCGCGAAGGGGTGGACCGCTTCCCCAACGTCACGGTCCTCCTCGAGCACGAGTGCCTGCGGGTGGTCCAGCGTGACGATCACGTCGAACTCATGCTGGCCGATCTTCGCGCCGACGAGTTCCGCCGGATCCGGGCGTCGTACGTGATCGCCGCGGACGGTGGGTCGAGCTTCATCCGCGGCCAGCTGGGCATCGGTTTCAGCGGGCGCACCTACGGGGAGCGTTGGATCGTCATCGACACCAAGGTGCTCAAGGAATGGCCGGGCCACGACCGGCTGCGCTTTCACTGCAACCCGGAGCGGCCGACCGTCGACTGCCCCACCCCGCTGGGTCACCACCGGTGGGAGTTCCCGGTGCGAGACGAGGAGGACGAGAAGGATCTCCTCTCCGAGGAGGCGATCTGGAAGGTGCTGCGGGGGCAGGGGATCTCGCCCGACAACGTGAAGATCCTCGGGTTCGCCTGCTATAGCCACCACGTCCGCTTCGCCGACCGGTGGCGCGTCGGCCGCGTCTTCCTGGCCGGGGACGCCGCGCACGCGATGCCACCGTGGATCGGCCAGGGCATGTGCGCCGGTGTTCGCGACGTGGCGAACCTGTGCTGGAAGCTGGCCGCGGTGCTGAACGGGTCGCTGCCCGAGTCGGTGCTGGACACCTACCAGGCTGAGCGGATGCCACACGTGAAGGAGGTCACCAACCGCGCGGTCAAGACGGGCAAGCTGATCATCCAACGCGACCCGCGGCGCGCCGCCGTGCGAAACCACTTCTTCCGCACCGCGAGCAAGGTGCCCGGGTTCACGTCCTGGCTCCGCCAGCACCGCTGGCTGCCCGACGCGCGTTACCAGAAGGGTTTGTTGGCGCACAACGGAAACGGTGCCGTCGGCTGGCTCATCCAGCAGCCGTGGGTGGTCGAGGAGAAGGGTGACGCCGTCCGCCTGGACGACGTCATCGGCGGCCGCTGGACCGTGCTGCACCTCGGGCCGGCCCCCGATCTGCGGGAGTGGCGTGAGGCGGGCGTCCCCGTCCTGAAAATCCTTGTGCCCGGGGCGGTTCCGAGCGCTGACAGCGTCGTGGACGCCGACGGCATTCTCACGCGCTGGCTCGACAAGCGCGGCGCGTCGGTGGTGGTGGTGCGGCCCGACGGGTTCGTCTACGCCGCCGCAAAGGAAGACCAGCGGTTGCCGGGGCCCCCGGCCGGATTTATTGAGCGGCGACCCGCTGCGCCCGGCAACGCCGCACTTGCGATCGCCACGGTTTAAGGACGGATTCGATGACCAGCAACACCATGATCGAGCGCACCGTGCGCGTCAACGGGAAAGACATCTTCCTCGTCGAGGCTGGGGACGGCCCACCGGTGGTCCTCCTGCACGGCGGCGGCCCGGGCGCGTCGGGCGTGTCGAACTATTCGCAGAACATCGAGCCGCTGGCCGAGAACTTCCGCGTGATCGTCCCCGACATGCCCGGCTACGGCCGCTCGTCCAAGGGGGTCGATCGCGACGATCCGTTCGGCTACCTGGCCGAGCACATCCGCGGCATGTTCGACCAACTCGGCATCCAGCGCGCGCACCTAGTCGGCAACTCCCTCGGCGGTGCCTGCGCGTTGCGCCTCGCCCTGGACAGCCCGCATCGGGTCGACAAACTCGTGCTGATGGGGCCGGGCGGTGTCGGGACGAGCCGTGGGCTGCCGACCGCGGGGCTGAAAAGCCTGCTGTCGTACTACGGCGGCGACGGGCCCAGCCCCGAAAAGCTGCGCACCTTCATCCGCTCGTATCTGGTGTACGACGGCGAATCCGTCCCGGAGGCCCTGATCGAGGCGCGCTACCAGTCGTCGATCGAGCCCGAGGTCGTCGCCAATCCGCCCCTGCAACGGCCGACGGGCCCAAGGGTGTTGTGGCGAATGGACTTCACCCGCGACCGCCGGCTCAAGCACCTGAACACCCCGACGCTCGTCATCTGGGGACGTGACGACAAGGTCAACAAGCCCAGCGGCGCGGCAATGCTGGGCGAGCGGATGCCCAACGCCGACGTGCTCATCACGGCGAACACGGGCCACTGGGTCCAGTGGGAACGCGCCGACTTCTTCAACGCCGTCACCACCGCGTTCCTGACGGCCTGACCATCTGTAAGGAGAATCTCATGACCACTGACGTCTTCGGCAACGTCCACCTGGGCTATGTCGTGATCGAAACCAACAAGTTCGCCGACTGGAAGCGCTTCGGCCGCGACGCGATCGGCATGCACCTCGACGAGATGCTGCCCGACACGATGCGGTTTCGCTTGGACGCCAACGAATGTCGCTTCCTGCTGCGGCAGGGGCCGGCGGAGGACGTCGTCGCCTTCGGTTGGCATCTCGACGACCACGCCACCTTCGACGAAATCTGCCGGCGGGTCACCGACCACGGCGTGCCGGCCGTGGAGGGCTCCGACGACGACGCCAAACTCCGCGGCGTGGAGCGCTTCCTGCGGTTCCCCGGACCCAACGGGCTGACCCAGGAGGTGTACACCACCGCCCGCACGGCGCCGCTGGCGCTGGATATACCGGGCAGCGGGTTCGTCACCGGCGCGGGCGGATTGGGCCACGTGGCGATCTTCACGAAGAAGCCGCACGAGATGCGGGGCTACTACGACCACGTGTTCAACGCGCGCCTGTCGGACTACATCGACGAGACGATCAACGGCCTGAAGCTGAAGGTCCGCTTCCTGCGCGTCAACGAACGTCACCACTCCGTGGCGATCGCGTCCGTGAACATGTTGCCCGTCAACCCGATTCGCACGCGGGTGCAACACGTGAACGTCCAAGCCGCCACGCTCGACGACATGGTGGCGTCGTATCAGCGCGTCAAGGCACTGGGTTTCGAGATGACGATGTCGGTCGGGCAGCACACCAACGACAAGGAACTGTCGTACTACGCGATGACCCCGTCGGGATTCGAGTGGGAGGTCGGCTGGAACCCGATCGTCGTCGACGAGTCCGTCTGGAAGCCGACGACCCACCAGGGCATCAGCATCTGGGGGCACAAGCTGGAGGGGCAGACCGTGGTCGACAAGCTCGAGATGTTCGCCGTGGCCGCGCGGTCGGTGCTGCATCGCGAGGACACCGTCCCCGCGCTCAGTTCCCCGGCGATCGCCGACGACTGAGGTAAGCGAGCCGGATCATGCCGTCATGAGCGCCACCGCCGCCGGCGCGGTGACGTCTCACGGTCCCGGCTATGCCACCGTGGTCATATCGCGGCGAGTAAACGACAACGAAAACCGGCGGTTTCGACGCTGGCTGCGCCGCCTGCGCCGGGCAATCGAGCGGTCTTCCGGTTACATCGGCATGAGCGTGCAGCCACCCGACGAGAACCACCCGTGCGAGTGGGTGGTGATCTATCAGTTTCGGTCAGAGCGAGACCTTGATGCGTGGCTGTGCTCTGCACAGCGCGCGGCCTTGATCGCTGAATGCGACGCATATCTTAAGGATCGGCCTATAGAGCAACGCATCGTTCAACCCCGAACCGATAGCGTCACCCTGATCAGTGCTGTCCGTTTACGCCAGGGAGCCGAAAAGGCCCACCGCGAGCTCCACGAGAATGCCGTGGCGGCCGCCGGCGCGCTGGGTGGTCTTATCCGCCACCAACTCATCCCGGCCGTCGCGGGCGCTCAACCGGACACGGTGGCGCTGCTGACGTTTCACACCCGCGACGATCTCGACCGCTGGATGAGGTCTGCGCAACGCCGGAACATTCTGCGCGCCATGTCGGCGCTGACCGAAAGCGAGCGAACCGTCAACGTCGTCGGTGGCTACGCCGGCTGGTTTAGCCCGCCGGGGGCGGGACCCAAACAATGGAAACAAGCGATCGCAGTGATCGCCGGATTGATACCGGTATCACTTCTGGTCACCGCTGTCCGCCAGTCGACCGCCCCCGACCTTCCACTGTGGGCCGTGGTGCCGCTGACCGCGGTGGCAAACGTGGCGATCCTGACATGGCTCGTGATGCCGCTAATCACCCGTGCGCTACGAGGGTGGCTGACCTAACTCATCGGCCGAAATGTCGAGCCGCATGGGACGGTCCGGGCCACGCGCCGGTGGGGCGGACCCCATCATGCTTCATCCAGCGTCGGAAAGAGGAGTTCCGAAACCAGAAGCTGGACTGCCGCGGCGACGGGTATCGCGACCAACGCCCCTACTACCCCGAGCAGCGCCGCGCCGATGAGAACGGCGAACACGGTCACTCCTCCGGGCACTCTCACCGCACGCCCGATGATCTTGGGCGTCAACAGGTAGTCCTCGGCCAACCGGAAGGCGACGTAGAAAGCCACAGTGGCGATACTGACCGGGATGGACACCGTCAGCGCCACCAGCGCGACCACAAACCCGCCGACCGTTGACCCATAGGGGAATAGATCGATGATCGCGACGAACAGGCCGAGCAGCACCGCATATGGAACATGCAGGACGAAGCACCATGCGAACGTCGCCGCCCCGGCGATGACAGAGGTCAGCACATTGCCGAAAACGTAGTCACCGAACTTCGCCATCACCTCGTCGCCGATGAGGATCGCGCGCGGTCGCCGCGACTTCGGGACCAACCGATACATGGTCGATCGGATCCGCGGCAGTTCGGCCAGAAAGTAGACGGTGAGCACGGCCACAATCCCGACGTGTGACAGTGCTCCGAAGATGGTCTCCCCGGCCTTGAGGAGGCCCCCAACGGCTGGCGAGCCCGAATTGTGGAGCATGTCGCCGATCCGCTGTTGAACATGGAAGCGCTCGTTTAGTCCCCCGATCACGGTGGAGCGGCTCTGTGCCTGCTGAAGAAAATGTGGGACCTGCTCGACGAATTGACGGGCTTCCTGCACCAGCGGGGGGACCGCCGCCGCCACGGCACCGGCGAGGACCCCAAACACGGTCACGACCACGAGGCTTACCGCGGCCCAGCGCGGCAGTTTGCGGTTCACTAGCCCGGACACCGCAGGCTCAAGCCCGAGGGCAAAAAATATCGCCGCCCCGATCAAGACCAGAACCGAGGACGCTGCCCCGAGCATCCGCACCGCCCCATAGGTGACTGCCACACCGGCCGAGGCCGTCAGCCCCAGATAGAACGGCGAACGCCGATCGAATCGTTGACCCCGGGTACCGAACGGGTGGCTGTCCGATCGTAGTCGCGCCGCGGCGTTTTCGGCGGCCGCGATCGCCCCTTCCTCGTCGCGGTGCGGGCGACCCACGCGGCGGTGATGGCCCCGATCGGCGAGGTCCTTACCGCCGGCCGGGCCGTTGTTGTTGTTCTCCACTGTCCCAACTCCGTTCGTCAGCAGGGAATGAACCCACGATGTCCGCGGCGTCGTCTTTAACAGTGACGCTGAGCTATCCGACCCGGGCCAAAATCACAGATCCCACTCGAACGAAGTCCGTGGCCGCCGTCGACCCCGGTGGTGTCCCTTCGGGCGATTTTCCAGTCGAGACTCGTATTCCGGTCCCCTTGCTGAGCCGGCCGGGGGTGAGGAATGGCGAGGGCCGCAGGCTGGGTAGCGCGCGGAATGGTGGCTGCGGTCGTCGTGGGCGCTGCCCGGCAGCTGCGAGGCGGCGGCCGCCTCGATCCGCCCACGCGCTTGGACCGCGGTCAGCCCCGCACCAACACTTTTCAGCACCCGATGCTTCGAGATGGCGACGACGATGAGCCGTAGCTCAATCGCCATCGGCGAGTACGTCATCGAGCAGCGTGGCCACGCGATGCCGTTCCCACACGAACAGAAGGTTCGACAGCATCTGCAGCGGTGCCCGCACGCTCTCGTCGTCGCGGATCAGGGGATGCGTGCGGCTGTTCGGAATGGCCTCGAAGCGTTTCCGGATCATTCCCGGCACACCAAGGAGCCAGGCAACGCCCATGGTCGCCGCGTAGAGCAAGGTGTTCCGGCGCAACCGAACCGGATCGAGTTCCGGCCCACCGCAACGACGGAACTCGGTAGCGAACAGCCGTAGCAGTTCGTCGAGATGGGCTGCCCACAAATCGGTTTCGGCGCCCGACATGGCTCCCCAGATCGCCATGCCCAGGTTCATCTGCCCGACGCACCCCCAATCCATCAGGCCGCAGCGCAGAACGCCGCCCGTGTCGCGCCAGAACCACGCGTTGTCGATGTTGGCGTTCCAATGGCACAGCGCGACATAGTCGGAGTCGCCGGCCAGAAGGCGGGTGATCTCGTGCTCGTGGTCCGCGAACCGCGGCACGTCGTCACGCAGGCGGGCCGTCAATTCCGCCGAACCGGCCGGCAGCAATCCGCTATGGGCCCGCGCAAATTCGGCCAGCTCTTCCAGTCGGCGTTCCAGCTTGTCCGCCGACAGCGGCGCACGCTCCCCCACCGTCGCCGCGGCCACGTCCAGCGGAAAGTGTTCGGTCAATGCCGCCGGCAACCGCCCGGACCGGTGGGTCCCGGCGAGCCGGGCCAGCGCGGTGAGCAATGCCCGGTAATGCTCCAAGGGCCGGGGCATCTCGTAGTCGAGGCACTTGTGGTAATGGGGCTCGATTCCGTTCTCGCCGAATCGAATCCGCCTGCTGATCAGGATCCCGGTGCCGGTATGGCGGTGATAGTCGGCGAATTGCGGCTCGGGCACCGCGATCGGAAAACCCGGCGCCCTCGACAGTGCGGCGAACCGCACCTCCGGCTCCATCTGTGTCTTGCCGCGATCGCGCGCCGGCTCGTCGAAGTCACGCGAGAACTTGACGAACAAATCCGTGCGCAGGTTCGGTGCGGGCTGGGCGTATTCGACCGAGAGCGCGACTTTCCGGCCGGTGCTGCCCCCGGTCACCTCGCGGAAACCGGTGACGCGACTGACACTGTTGTCCCGCATCGCTCCCGATGCCAGAAACGCCTCGGTGAGAAAGCGCGCACCGCCGGTGTGCAGCGCCGCCGCGTCGGCCGGAAACGCCAACCCGTAGTGGTCGCCCACAGCCCAATGCGAATTCAACCGACTACCAGGTTTGTTCGGCCGCACGCACCAGCATGTGGTTGACCGCCACCCGGCGATCACGAGTCACCATGAACAGCACCGCGTCGGCGATGTCTTCGGGCCGCAACTTGACCATGCCCGCGGTCTGGCGCTCGAACGCTTCCCGGGACGATTCGGCCAGGTGACCGAAGATCTCGGTGTCGACCGTTCCGGGGCCGACGACGCCGACACGCACCCGCTGGCCGAGCACCTCTTGCCGAATGCCCTCGCTGAAAGCATTCACACCGAACTTCGTCAACGAGTAGACGGCCGTGTTGGGCCGGGCGACCCAACCGGCCGTCGAGCTGATGGTGACCAGATCGGCGACACCGCGCGGTGAGTCGGCCGCGGCGTTGATCAGGTGCGGGAGCGCCGCTCGACTGACGTACAGGACCCCTTGCACGTTCACCGTCAACATGGCGTCCCAATCGCGCAGCGACGCCTCGGCCGCGGGGCCGGACTGCATCAACCCGGCGTTGTTCACCACCGTGTCCAGCCGGCCGAACTCCGTCACCGCGCGCTGGACGGCCGCCGACACCTGTTCGGCATCGGTGACGTCGGCGGTCACCGCAAGCGCTGTGCCCCCGGTGGATTCGATGTCGGCTTTCAGTTCCGCGAGCCGGTCCGCGCGGCGCGCGAGCAGGGCCACCGCCGCGCCCTCGGCGGCCAGCGCCTTCGCCGTCGCGGCGCCGATCCCGCTGCTGGCGCCGGTGACCAGGGCCGCGGTACGTGCAAGTGTCGCCGTCATGCGCCCAGTATCCCGTGCAGCACATACTCGGTGTGCTCGCCCAGGTCCGGCGCGCCGCGGGCGATGCGCGCCTGGCTGCGGGCCATCCGCCAGGACGGCCCGACGATCGGGCGCTGGCCCTCACGATGATCGCTGACGAATCGATACAGCTCGCGGTCCCACAGCCGTTGATCACTGATCACGTCGAGCGAGGTGGCGCTCTTGCCGGCCGGAACCCCGGCCGCGCGCAGGCGCTGCGCCAGGCGCTCGGCGTCATGGCGTCGGGTGAGTTGGGTAAGACATGCATCGAGCGTCTCGGCGTGGTGCCGCCGCTGGTCCATGCGCGCGTAACGGCCCTCGCTTGCGAGCGACTCGGCGCCGAGCACCTCGCACAACGCCCGCCATTGCGCGTCGTCGGTGACCGCCACGGCAATCCAGGCACCGTCCGCGCACGGGTAGCAGCCGTGCGGGCACATGTCCGGATGATCGTTGCCGCTGGCCTCGAGGCGACGGCCGGTCAGCGCTTGCTCGAGGAGCCGGTCGCCGATCATGGACGACAGGGTCTCCACCGCTGATATGTCGACGAATTGGCCTGCGCCGGTCAGTTCACGATGAAGCAGCGCGACCACGGCGGCGTACGCGGCCGCCGCTCCGACGGTCGAATCGCCGTAACGCATGCTGGTTCCAAGCGGCGGGCCGCCGCGGTAGCCGACCAGCGAGGCCAGCCCCGCCAGGGCGGCGAAGCAGGGCGCGTAACCGGTTTGGTGGCCCAGTGGCCCGTCGTTGCCCCACATCTTGATCGACACCGAGATGATGTCCGGTTTGATCTCCCTCAGTTGCGCGTACCCCAGGCCCTGGCGTTCCATCGCGCCCGGGCGAAGGTTGTTGAGCACGACGTCGCTGCGGCCGATCAGCTCCCGCAGCCGCGACATGCCCTCGGCGGACTTGATGTCCAGGTCCACGCTGAGGATTTCGGGGTTGATGCTCAGAAAGTACGGCGCGTGGTTGATGTCGGTGCCGCCGTAAGCGCGCATCTCCTCGGGGCTGCCCGCGGTTTCGATCTTGACGACCTCGGCGCCCAGCATCGCGAGCAGCTTGCCGGCATACGGGCCGGCCCACACCTTGGTGAGCTCGACGACCCGCACCCCCTCCAGCGGCCCGCCCCGCGGAATCATCGGGGGCTTCAACTGCGGCGACGCGACCTGCGGCCGCGGCCGCACCGAATCGATGCGGTCCAGCACCCGCCGCGTGTGCTGACCGAGCGTCGGTGCGGGATCGGTGATTCGAGCCGGTGACGCGCTGAGCGCGTACGGCACCGTCGGGTATGCCGCGTCGCCCAGCACCGGGTGGCGCACCCACTGGAAGAAGCCGCGATGCCGGTATTGCGGCGAGTCATGAAGGTTCGCGGCGTCGTTCACCGGCACCAGCGGCACCCCCAGTCGCTGGGCCCGGTCGGAGGCGTCGTCCTTGGCAAGGTCCCGAATCCATGCCGCGAAGCCGCGATGGAATGCGGCAACCTTCTCGGCGGTCACGAAGAACTCCAGCCAGTCATCCTCGAAAGCAGCCAGCCAGCCGGGTTGACCCATCAGTTCTTTCAGGCCGAGCCAGTGGGCGCGGCTGGTCATGTAGAGGTAGACGAAGCCATCGGCGCACCCGAAAAACGCTGCGGGGCCTGCTTGGTCGAAGTCGCCGCGGTGACCCGCGGCGGTCACCTCCCCGGTGATGAATCGCCCCAGAATGCAGTCGGCGCGGGAGGCCAGCACCGCGTGCCCGGAGATGTCGATGGACTCGCCTCGACCGCTGTGCAGTCGCCCGAATAGGGACGCGGTCACGCAGAGCGCGGCATCCAGCCCCGCTTCGTAGTCGGCGAGGAACCGGCCGGGCCCCTGCAGTGGCGGCTTGCTGAGATCCGGGTGACTGGGCGTGTGGTAGCCCCAACCGCTGGCATGGAACACGTTGATGCTCTTGGCATTGGCGGATTCGGGTGGCGCGCCCCGTCCGAACGGCGCGATCGAGCAGAACACCACATCCGGATACTGGGCGGACCAGTCGGTAGCACCATCTCCGATGACCGCGTCGGCGGTGCCGATGAGCTTGTGCAGGGACTCGGCGCCGCAAGCGGTACCGCGATCGAGCACGACAGACCTTTTGTTGGTGTTCAGGTACGCGAACAGCCCGCTGCCGTCGCACCCGTCGGCCAGGATGGGGGCCATCGCCCGCGTCGGGCTGCCGCCCTCCGGAGCCTCGACCTTGATGATCTCGACGCCGAAGTCGGCCAACAGTTTTCCGCAGTACTCGACCGCTACGGATCCGGCCAGCTCAATCACCCGGAAACCCGTCAGCGCCGACATGCGAGCTCCCCGAAGGTCAGGGCTTCGCGCGACCCGAGCGGCTCAGGCGCCACTCCGGCGGGAAGTTCAGGTCGTTGTCCTTGACGACGTTGTTGAGGCCCTTCTCGAAGGTTCCGGCGGTCAGGTCGACTTCCTCGGCGTCGTTGGCGATCATCGGCAGCATGCCTTCGACCATGCCGGTGAGCAGGCTGCCGAAGTATTCGCCCTTATGCTGCTTGTAGAGCTCCAGGAACGTCTTCTGCACGGCGACCGTGTCGGTCGGGCGAGAGCGGGAGCACGCCATCGCGTATTTCAGCGTCTCTGCTTCCAGCTTCTCCCGCGGCACCACGCTGTTGACGAAGCCGCACTCGTACATCTCTTTGGCGCTGAATGGTCTTCCGGTGAAGAGCATCTCGGAGAACTTGCGCAGGCCCATTGTCTCGGCCCACCACCACAGGCGCGGGCCCCAACCCACGTAACGGAAGGCCGGGTGCCCGAAGAGGGCGTCGTCCGAGGCGATCACCAGGTCGGCATCGCCGGCCTGGTAGAAGTGCCAGCCGTAGCAGTAGCCCTTGGCCTCGATGATGCTGATCTTGCGCAGTTCCTGAAGCGGCCGGTTGCCCGCACGGGCCTTCGCGTAGAAGTCGGTGACGGTGGACAGGTACCGATACGATCCGCCGGGCGGGTACTTCACGTCGTCGTCGTTGATCGCCAGTTCGTGCAGCAGCGGCATGCCGGGATTTTCCAGCATGCCCCGCTGCTCGGGCAGGTCGCCGCCGCTGCCGAAATCCTCTCCCTCGCCGCGGATCACGACGACCTTGACGTCGTCGTCCACGTTGCACTTGTGGATCAGGTCGGCGTAGTTCTGACGCATTCCCAAGGTCGTGGAGTTGAGCTCCTCGGGGCGGTTGAACGTGATATAGGCGATCCGGTTCTTCTTGTCCTTCTCGAACTTGATGTACGGCTCGGCTTCCTTCTTCATCTCTTCGTAGTCGTATTCGGGCATCGGCTTCTCCAACTTCTCTTGTATTGGCGCTACTTGAGCAAGCTGCCCGCGTCGACGGGAAGCGAAACGCCAGTGACATAACGCGATTCGTCAGAGGCGAGGAACAGGACCGCGTTGCTGATGTCCGCGGCTTCCACCCAGGGCACCGGCAGCGTGTGCATCATCTGCGAGATGGGGGCGAAGTCCTCCGGCCCCGGATTCTCCAGGTCGGGGCGGAAGAGCCGGAACGTGTTGTCATTCATCACCATCGTGGTGCTGACCTGGGTGGGTAGCACCGAATTGACGCGGATCATGTGCTGGCCGAGCTCGACGGCGAAGGCGCGCATCAGGCCGATGACGCCGTGTTTGGCCGCGATGTAGTGGCCGGTATTCGGGTACGCCTTGCGCCCGCCGACCGAGCTGGTGAGCACGATCGACCCGCCGCGGCCGCCCGAAAGAATCTGCGGGACGCCCGCTTTGACCGTGTGCCAGACGCCGGTCAGGTTGATGTCGATCATGTCCTGCCAGACGTTCTCGCGGATCTTGTGCAGCTTCCTGCCGTCGGTGCCCACGCCCGCGTTCGCGACGATGATGTCGAGCCGCCCGAGCTGTTCCACACCGTCGTCCAGCGCGGACCGCAGGCCCTCGTAGTCGCGGACGTCCACCTGCGCGGTGACGATGCGACGGTCGTGGGCTTTCACCAAGTCGGCCGTCTCGGCCAGGTCTTCCGGCACCGAGTGCGGGTAGGCCAGGTTCTCGATCGGCCCGCAGACGTCGACCGCGATGATGTCGGCGCCCTCCTGCGCCAAGCGCACCGCATGGCTGCGGCCCTGGCCGCGGGCGGCGCCGCTGACGAACGCGACCTTGCCCTCGACCCGGCCGGTCATCAGGGCACCACGGTGGGCAGAGTTTCCCAGCCCCGGACCGACGACGTCGGGCTGAGTGTTGCGTTGGCCAGATCGGGCTCCCACTGCGGGAAGCGCTTGAGGATTTCCTCGAGGGCGACGCGGCCTTCCAGCCGCGCCAGCGCCGAACCCAGGCAGAAGTGGGCGCCCACGCTGAACGTGAGGTGCGGACGGGCGGGACGATGAATGTTGAATTCGCCTGCGTCGGGGCCGAACTGCCGCTCGTCGCGGCACGCAGCACCGATCAGCATCAGCATTACGCTGCCCTCCGGCACCGTCTGGTCGTAGAGGCTCACGTCGCGCGTGACATAACGCGCCATGTGCGGCGCGGGCGGCTCGAAGCGCAGCAACTCCTCGATGGCCTGCGGGATCAGTGCGGGGTTTTCGACGAGTTCACGGCGCTGCTCCGGGTGCTCGGCGAGAACCTTTCCGGCCCAACCGATCAGGCGCGTGGTCGTTTCATTGCCGGCCCCCGCCACCACGTTGAGGTACACCAGGATTTCTTCGCGCCTCAGCCGCCGCGTGGTCCCGGTCTCGTCGACGAATTCGACGTTGAGCAGCTCGGTCATGATGTCGTCCGACGGGTTGTCGGCGCGCCAGTCGATGTAGGCCTCGAACTGCTCGCCCACCGAGAGGCCGTGCTCGGCGGCGCTCATCGGCTTACCGGGCTCGGTGCGCAACTGAGCATTGCCGCGATCGCGGATGTATTCCTGATCTTCTTCGGGGATGCCGAGCAACGCGCTGATCACCTTCATCGGCATGATCGCGCCCAGGTCGGTGACGAAGTCGAACCGCCCCGACCCCACCAGCGGATCGAGCGCTTGTGCGCAGAACTCTCGGATCATCGGCTCGAGCGCGGCGATCTTTCGGGGGGTGAACATGCGCGACAGCAGCTTGCGGTGCACGTCGTGGATCGGCGGGTCTTCGAAGATCAGCATCCCCGACGGGATCTCGAGGTTGGCCTTGATCAGTTCCATGATCACGCCCCTTGCGGAGCTGTAAGTGCCGTGGTCGATGATTGCCTTGTTTACATCCGCGAATCGGCTCAGCGCGTAGAAATCGTATTCGGCGTTGTAATACAGCGGCGCCTCGTCACGCAGGCGCTTGAACATGGGGTACGGATCGGCGATCAGCTCGACGTCGTACGGGTCGAATCGCACATGGCTATCGGTGCTCGTCGTCACGAAATCCCTCCTACCGCTGACGCTTCCCGGGTGTTGGTACGGCTTGCGCAGCGCCCGCGCTGCCAGGAGTGCAGCGCTGGATCCGGGTCGGGCAATTTGTACACTCCGCTTAACTGCTTTGCTCAGACATGGGAACGGGCTGGGCTGAAATCGGCCCGTCAACGTGGCCTAACTCTATTCTCGTAGAGAACCATATGGGCAATGGTCTGGCAAGACCCCATGCCGCACAACCCGCCGCCGAGGTGTGCGTGCACGGGCCGCTCATCCGAGCGCCGTGGCCCGGTGCGCCCCGGCTTGGCCCCGCCCATCCGCACTGGTCAGCCGGCCCTGGTGCGGGCTGTGCAGAATGCCGGCCGCGATGGCCGACAAGATCCCGTCCAGCCGCTCGGGGGTGTCGACGATCCGGTCACCGTGGGCGAACCGCACGAGCAGCCCGTTGATGAACGTCAGCGTCACGTTGCTCAGGTCCTCGACGACGGCGGGTTCC
>NZ_LZJB01000455.1:0-2025 GCF_001666895.1 Mycobacterium sp. E3298 | reverse complement strand
CCGGGCCCGAGCCGACGGCGAGTCTTCGAGCCAGCCGACGCGAACGTCGTCCTCGAGGCGACGTAGCTGCGTCTTGAGCCGGCCGATCCAGTTGATGTCGCTGGGACCGCGCTCGTAGGCGAGCAGCTGGTTGGCAATGGACCAGCCCTCCCCGCGCCCGCCGAGCAGGTTGCCCGCGGGTACATCGACGTTGTCGAACGTGATCTCGGTGAACTCGCGGTTGCGCGCGGCGTTCACGATGGGCCGCACTTCGATGCCGGGCGTCGACATCGGCACCAGCAACACGGAAATGCCGGCGTGCTTCGGTGCGTCCGGCTCGGTGCGGCACAGCAGGAAGCACCAGTCGGCAACCGCACCGAAGCTCGTCCAGATCTTGCGGCCGTTGACGCGAAACATCTCACGCCCGCCTGCGTCGAGGCAATCGGCCCGGGTCTTGAGGCCGGCGAGGTCGGATCCGGCCTCGGGTTCGGAGAACCCTTGACACCAGCGCACCCGGCCCGACAATAGCCCGGGCAGCAGCGTGTCGCGCTGCTCGTCGGTTCCGAACAGGCGTAACGCGTTGCTGAGGTGACCGACGCCCTCGATGGGCGCGGCGCCGGCCCGCCCGAGCTCGTCGTTGAGGATCGCCTCGTAGACCGGCGCCTTGCCATGCCCCCCATACTCGACGGGAAAGGACAACCCGATGTAGCCGGCTTCGTAAAGCGTTTGGTGCCAGGCATTTTGCGCGTCAGCCCGCGCCGCCGGGTCGTCGGGAATCGCGGCGGCGGCGGCGTGCTCGGACAGCCACTGCCTGAGCTCGGCGCGGAACTGCGCTTCGGGTGCGCTGTCGTTGAAGTCCATGGCTAGGCGAGTTCCCGGTTCGCCAGCCGCAGCGCGGCGATGGCCTCGTAGTGCACCGTCTCGTCGCCGAACAACCGCCGGTCCAACAGCGCCCGACGCAGCCGCAGGTGTGAAACGTGCTCCCAGGTGATCGCGATGCCACCAAAGACCTGCACCGTGGTTTCCACCACCTCCCGGCCCGCGGCCGAGGCGTATGCCTTGGCCGTCATCGCCGCCAGCCGCGCCTCGTCGGCCGGCGAGTGGTCGATCGCCCACGCGGCGTGCCAGAGGCAACTCCGGGCGCCTTCGACTTGCACCAGGGCATCGGCGAGCAGATGACCCACGGCCTGAAACGAGCCGATCTTGACCCCGAATTGAGCCCGCTCGCCCGCATAGCGGACCGCGTCGTCCAGGGCACCCTGCATGATGCCGACCAGGTCGGCGGCGACGGCGGTCATCGCCAAGGACTCGACCCGCTGCCACCGTTCGTCTTCGATGGCCTCGCCGGTCACCACCGCCGAAGCGACCGAATCGGCTGGCAAACAATGGAATTCACGGGTCAGGTCCAGTCCGCGCGGGTCGGCGCCGCACAGTGGTGCGCACACCAGCCGACGTTGTCCGTCGGTGCGGGCGGTCAGTAGTCCGTGGGTGGCGCCCGCGGCGTCGAATGCCACCCCAGGTCGGTGAGCCGAGCCGAAACCCATCAAGTCGGGGCCGAGCACCGGCGCCAGCCGAAGGCGGCCTTCCGCGACGAGCTCCAGTTCCTTCTCGGCTCCGGCCGCCTCCAGGAGCTCGGTGGCCAGCACCGCCTGGCCCACCACCGGAACGGCGCTGAGGGTTCTGGCGAGTTCTTCGATCACGACGACGGTTTCGACGCCGCTCGCCTCGAGCCCGCACAGGCGCGGTGAACGCAACGTCGGCACACCGAGATCCACCAGGCGGCGCCACTGGGCGTCGAGCGCCTCGCCGGTCGGGATTTCGTCCGCGCTGGAAACCCCCACGCTCGCCCCCAGCTGCGCGGCGGTGTCGCGGAGCAGTTGCTGCTCGTCGGTAAAGGCGATCTCCATGGTCAGCGCAGGGTCATCTCCACGCTGGTGTATCCGCGCACCGTCGCGGTGAGCACGCGTTCCCGAGCCCCGATGGCGTAGTCGGGAAACCTGTCGGCGATGTACTCGAACACCAGCTGCGCCTCGCGGCGAGCCAACC
>NZ_LZJB01000454.1:0-3202 GCF_001666895.1 Mycobacterium sp. E3298 | reverse complement strand
TCAGTCCCTTCCTGAGTTGAGCCTGCCACCCGGTGGCCACCTACCGGTAGTGCTGATCGCCTTTTGGGCGCATTGTTCGCTCAATGGACTGCGGGGTGCTCGGCGAACCAAGGCCCGCGGACGCTGGAATTTGCCGACGGCCAGGCCAAATCGCCGCGACGGATGGTCGCCGGTGCCATCCTTTTGGGTATGTCCGAGACGCGGCACGTTGTCCTGATTCACGGCAACTGGTCACGCGGAGAACAGCTGGCCGCCGCCCGCGCCGCGTTCCAGGATCGCGGTTACACCGCGCATACGCCGACGCTGCGGCATCACGAATTGCCGATCCACGAGGGGGCCGGCAAGGTGGCCTCCCTAAGCCTGCGGGATTACGTCGACGACCTGGTGGCCTTCGTCGGTTCGCTCGAAACGCCACCGTTGTTGGTCGGCCACTCGATGGGCGGCCTGCTCGCCCAACTGGTCGCCGCACGCACCCCCCACACCGGGCTGGTCGCGGCATGTCCCGCCCCCGCTGCCGGCATCGGCGGTTCGACTCCCGCCAACAGGCGGATGTCGGCGCCGTGGTTCCTGCGCTCGCGCGCCTGGGCCAAACCGGTGCCTCCTCCCCCGTTCGAGCGATTCCGGCAATGGGTGGCCAACACCCAATCTGAGGACACCGCCCGCGAGATATATGACGGCCTGGTTTGCGATTCCGGTCGAGCACAGTGCGAGATGCTCCTTGCGATACTCAGGCTCTCCCGGGCAACCCGCGTCGATGCCGCCGCGGTGAGCGCGCCGGTGTTGGTGATTGGGGGCGAATGCGACCTGATCGTGCCGGCAGGGGTGTTGCGCAAGACCGCGGCGCAATACCGGCACGCGGACGTCGTCGTGATACCCGACTCCGACCACATGGTCTTCTCGGGGGCTTCCCTACCGCTAACCATGAGCCACATTGACGCGTGGCTGACAAAGAATGAGCTCTTCGCCGCCACGCCGAACTAGGTGCCGTGACGCGCGCTTGCTGATCGACCGCCTTGGCGAAGCGCCCTTTACCTGATCAATCTCTGTGGAGCTAAGGGGATTCGAACCCCTGACCTACTCGATGCGAACGAGTCGCGCTACCAACTGCGCCATAGCCCCTGATCGCTAGCAGGCTACCAGCCGCGGGCCGAACCGCCGAAACGCGATCGCTACTCGCCGACGGCCCGCGGCAAGTCCCTGGGCCAGCCGTAGTTGCGCATCGGCATCGCGTAGTCCAGGTGCTCGAAGATCGGGTCCTCGTCGTCGATCTCCAGGACCACCGCGCCCGGGCGCCGCAACCGCGACGGGACCACGTCGTAGTCGCGGTCGTAGGCGTTCTCGACGCCCATACGCGCCCGCGACATCCGCTGCATCCGGCGGCGACGGACCTTCTCCTCGATGCGGGTCTGGCGCCGCAGGTACGCCAGGTAGAGCAGCGTCACGACGGTGGCGCTGCCGCACGCCCACCAGGCGGTCGGCGAAATCTTGAACGCGGCCGTGGCCGTGCCGACCAGCACGACGGCCATCACCATCAACACGCGCTTGCGGAAGGCGTACTTGCGGGCGCTGACCGCGGCGGCGGTCTTGGTGTCGAAGCGGCGGCGCCGAGAGGCGTTCCGCGGGACGGGCGGCGGCATCTCCTCGTCGTCGGCCTCGGCCTCGGGCTCCAGACCCGAAGAGTCGTCGACGTATTCGAAGCCCTCGTCGTCCTCGTCGGCTTCGTCGCCGGCGTGGGCGACCACGTCGGTGTCGGAGTCCTCGTCGTCCTCGTCGGCCTCGGCTTCTTCCTCGACGACGGCTTCGACGCCCGCCGGCAGGGCCTGAGAATCCTCGACGACATCGACGTCGAGGTAGTCGGGCTCGGTGAGCTCGGGTGTCGCGATCTTCATGACGACGGGGCGCGCGGCCCGCAGCTCCTCGGTGTCGTGCTCTTCGTCTTCGTCACCCTCGGCGAGGTCGAGCTCGTTGTCGGCCGACTCTTCCGGCGGTTTCCAGTCGGGGTCGCTGCGATGACCCGCGGCCGGGCCGCTGCGCTTGATCAGGCGGGAGTTCGCGCCGCCGTTGAGGACCCGGGTCGCCAGGGCGACGTCGCTGGTGCGGCGCACGGCGTCGCGTTTGCTGACGAGCATGGGCACCAAGACGAACAGCCAGAGCACTACGAGCGAGATCCACAACAGTGACTGCGGAATGCTTGGCATGACGACCTGCTCTCTTCGGTTCCGATTCCGCGAAGCCCCTCGGAGGCCAGCGCGGCCGGGTCTTGGTGACCAGGACAATTACACACCTGTAATTTGCCTCTCACAAGCACCACGAGTCACTCGTGTCGCGGTAGCCACACGGAGGCCAAATGCGCTAGTCGCGGCGCGGCCGCCCAGCGCGGGGCTGCGCCGTCACGCCCAGCTGGCGTGCCCGCCCCGGACCAGGGTCGATGCCACCGACCCGGAAACTTCCTCGGCCGTAATGGCCATCAACAGGTGGTCCCGCCACGCCTTGTCGACCTCGAGGTAGCGCTGCAACAAACCCTCTTGCCGGAAGCCGACTTTTGCCAACACGGCCCGGCTGGCCGCGTTCTCGGGGCGCACGGTGGCCTCGACGCGGTGCAGCATCACCGGACCGAAGCAGTGATCCAGGCCCAGCGCCAGGGCTGCCGTGGCCACCCCGCCGCCGGTCGCCGACCGCGGCACCCAATAGCCGATCCACGCCGATCGCAACGCCCCATGGGTGACGTTGCCGATGGTCAGCTGGCCACAGAAGCGTCCGTCGAGCTCGATGACGTAGGGCAGCATGCGGCCCGCACGGGCCTCCGCGCGCAGGCCGGAGCACAGCGCCGGCCACGCGGCGACGGTGTGCCGGGTCGTCCAATCGCTCTCCGCGCTGGGCTCCCACGGCTCGAGGTGGGCGCGGTCGGCCAACCGGATGCGGCTCCATTGGGCGCCGTCGCGCATCCGCACCGCCCGCAGCCGGACGACTCCCGCCGGCACCCGCAAGGGCCCGACATCCAGCGGCCAGCCCGGGTGGCGGGCGTTGGTGCGCAACAGGTTCACGAGCCGGCGGAGTCGTTGCACTTAACCGCGCTGAGCCAGGAAGGCGACATCGACGATTTCGCCGGTGCGGATCTGTTCGGCGCCGCTGGGCACCACCACGAGGCAGTTCGCTTCGGCGAGGGTGGCCAGCAGGTGCGAGGACGCCCCGGGCGGCCCGC
>NZ_LZJB01000453.1:0-2350 GCF_001666895.1 Mycobacterium sp. E3298 | reverse complement strand
ACGATATTTGTTCAGTCGTCCGATGGCGCCCAGTGCCAGTGAGGAGAGCTTCGACCGCGATGCCCGATCGACCAGCCTTACAAGCCGGTGACGGTCTGCCCACCCATGTGCACGGTGCCGCCGACCCTCGATTTGCCTGCGCAGTGAAAACCTTCGCCACGCTCTTTCCCGGCCCACGGTATGGCGGTGGCGCGCTGTCTGTGTACGTCGATGGCGAACCCGTCGTCGACGTGTGGACCGGCTGGTCCGATCGAGAGGGGCGGGTGCCGTGGTCGGCGGACACCGGCGCGATGGTCTTCTCCGCGGGTAAGGGCGTGGCCTCGACGGTCCTGCACCGGCTGGTCGACCGTGGGTTGCTGTCCTACGACGACCCCATCGCGCGCTACTGGCCCGAATTCGGCGCCAACGGCAAGTCCGCCATCACCGTGCGCGAGATGATGCGCCACACCACGGGCCTGTCGCGGCTCGGGACCATCAGCACCGAGCAGTTGCTCGATCACCGTTACATGGAAGAGCGGCTGGCGGCGGCGCGGGTGGACCGCCTCGCCGGCCGCGCGGCGTATCACGCGTTCACCTTCGGCTGGTTGGCATCCGGATTGGCCCGCGCGATCACCGGTAAGGGCATGCGAGAGTTGTTCCGCGCCGAGGTCGCTCAACCACTCGACATCGACGGTATCCACCTGGGGCGGCCGCCGGCCGACGCGCCCACGAAGGCCGCCCAAACGATGTTCCCGCAACGCTTCTCGGGCGGCCCGGTGCTCGGGCGGCTGGTTTCGCTGATGGCCAGCCTGCCGGTTCCGGGACCGCTCGGTGCGACCTATGTCCCCGGTATCACCTCGCTGGTGCAGGGCGACATGGGGCTGCTGGACAGCGAGATTCCCGCGGTGAACGCGGTAGTGACCGCGCGGGGGCTGGCCAAGATGTACGCAGCACTCACCAACGGCGGAAGAATCGATGGGCGGCGATTCCTCTCGGAGGAATTGGTCGCGTCGCTGACCGGCACCCGCAGCTTTCGGCCCGACCTCAACGTCTTCTTCCCGATGTCGTTTCACCTGGGCTACCACGGATCACCGGTGCCGGGCCTACTGCGGGGCTTTGGGCACGCCGGCCTCGGTGGAACCATCGGTTGGGCCGACCCGATCACCAAGAGCTCATTCGCCTTCGTGCACAATCGGCTGCTGACCCCGATGGTCGCCGACCAACTCCTCTTCGTACCGCTGCTGATACCGCTGCAGCGCGCCGTGACCGCCGCACACAGTCGCGGGTTCGTAGCCGTGCCGCGATTCGGAGCACGACACTCCGGCGAGGCGCGCAGCCGAGTTCCCGGCCGCTGACGCCACAACCCGGGGTTGTATCGTCAACAGGTCTCTATCCGCCGGCACGGGAAGCAGATGGACATCTCGCGCGCAGTCCCCCATGCGGAACTCGAGGCGCTGTCCCGCAGGTATGCGGCGGCGGTCGATCGCCGAGACCGCGAGGCGCTGCTCTCGGTGTTCACGCCCGACGCTTCCATGCTCGTCGAAAGACCGGGGCGCGAACCGGGAACGCTGACCGGCCACGGCGAGATCGAACGGGTAATCGACATCGTCGCCCGGTGGCCGCGGACGGCTCACCTCATAGCCCAGGGCCTGTACGTCATCGAGGGGGGATCTGCGGTAGGCGAAATCTACTGCACCGCCAATCACTTTCGCGTTGACGAGGCGGACGGTCGCAACCACGTCATGCACATCCGCTACCTGGACGAGTATGTACTCGACGCCGAGGGGCGGTGGCGGATCGCACACCGCAGGGTTGTCGTCGATGCCACCGAAGACCGGCGCGCGTCGATCGAGGAACACAGTTGATGGCCTCGCTACAGCTGTCGATGGGGATTCCGTCGTTTTCGTCCGCGGCACCGTCGGACTGGGAACACCTCACGGAGTGGGCACAGCTGTTGGAGGGCGCTGGGTTCGACCGTCTGCTCGTGTCGGAGCACGTGGCGTTCGGTATGAACATGGACGCATACGCGAATCCACAAACGGGTGGAACGGTAGGCGGTCGCCAACCGACCGGACCCGACGGGCACTGGCTGGAACCGCTCACGACGCTGACCTATCTGGCGGCGCGGACGCGCCGGATCCGGCTGGGCACCAACATTCTGCTCGCGGCGCTGCGTCCGGCCGCGGTCCTCGCGAAAACCCTTGCAACGATGGATGTTCTGTCCGGCGGCCGCATCGATGTCGGGGTGGGTGTCGGCTGGCAGCGTGAGGAATACGACGCGGCCGGGGTGGACTTCGATCGACGCGGGGCGATCCTGGACCAGACGCTGGACGTCTGCCAGCGGTTGTGGCGGGAGAACGAGGTGAGCTAC
>NZ_LZJB01000452.1:0-8824 GCF_001666895.1 Mycobacterium sp. E3298 | reverse complement strand
GACAGGCCCCGGTCGATGTGTAGTTCCGGCGCGAACCGGATCTCGGCGTACACCACCGAATCGGCGGCCAAATCTTCGACGCACTCGTAGGCGACACGATGCAGCGCGTCGGCCGTCTGCATGACCGCCACGGTGTGCGAGAAGGGCTCCAGGTAGCGCTCCAGCGAGCCGCTGTGCGACCGGGTGCGAAACCAGGTGGCCAGCTCGTCGACGTCGGTGGTGGGCAGCCCGTCGTAGCCGGTCTGGCCGGCGATTTCGACCACGGTCGACGGGCGCAGTCCCCCGTCGAGGTGATCGTGCAGCAGCGCCTTGGGCGCCCGCTTGATCTGCTCGAGGCCCAGCGGTGTTGTCACGTCAGGATCCGATCGATGACCAACGGCCGCGGATCGGGCGCCGAGTCGCCGACTCGGTAGCCGCCGTCCAATTCGGACAGCGCGGCGCCGAAGCGCTCCGGGGTGTCGGTATAGAGGGTGAACAGCGGCGCGCCGGGCGCCACGGGGTCGCCGGGGCGGCGATGGATCCGGATGCCGGCGCCGGCCTGCACCCGTTCGCCCGGACGGGATCTGCCCGCACCGAGCCGCCAAGCCGCCTGCCCCACTGCCATCGCGTCGATATCGCCCATTGTGCCGCCCCGCCCCGCGGCCACGGTCTCGGAATGCGCACCGATCGGCAACGGAACCGACAGATCCCCGCCCTGAGCCGCGACGAGCCGGCGGAATCGGTCCATCGCGGTGCCGTCGCGCAGCGTCGCGGCGGGGTCGCGGCCGTCGAGCCCGGCCAGCTCGAGCATCTCGCCGGCCAGGCGCACCGTCAGCTCGACCACGTCGGGCGGCCCGCCGCCGGCCAGCACGTCCAGCGCCTCGGCGACCTCGAGGGCGTTGCCGACGGTCGCGCCCAGCGGGGTGTTCATATCGGTCAGCAGCGCGCGGGTCGGCACGTCGTGCGCCGCGCCCAGCTCCACCATGGTGTGGGCCAGCTCGCGGCACCGGTCCGGAGAACGCAGCAGGGCTCCGGAGCCCACCTTCACGTCGAGCACCAGGGCGCCGGTCCCCTCGGCCAGCTTCTTGCTCATCACCGAGCTGGCGATCAGGGGCAGCGACTCGACGGTCGCGGTGACGTCGCGCAGCGCGTACAGCTTGGCGTCGGCCGGGGCCAGCTCGCCGGCGGCGAAGATGGCCGCGCCGACGTCGAGCAGTTGCGCGCGCACCCGCCGGTTGGACAGCACGGGGGTGAACCCGGCGATCGCCTCGAGCTTGTCCAGGGTGCCGCCGGTGTGCCCGAGCCCGCGCCCCGACGCCTGGGGCACTGCCGCACCGCAGGCGGCGACGACGGCCACCAGGGGCAGGGTGATCTTGTCCCCCACGCCGCCGGTGGAGTGCTTGTCGACGGTGGGCATCGGCAGGTCGCGGAAGTCCAGCCGCGGGCCGGAGGCCAGCATGGCCGCGGTCCAGCGGGCGGTCTCGCCGCGGTCCATGCCGCGCAGGAAGATCGCCATCAGCAGCGCCGACATCTGTTCCTCGGCCACCCGGCCGTGGGTGTAGGCGTCGACGACCCACGCGATGGCGGCATCGGACAGCCGGCCGCCGTCGCGCTTGGTTCGGATCACCGTCGGCGCGTCGAATGCGTGGTCGGTCAACGGGGTTCCCGCGGCAGGTCGGCGTCGAAGGCGTCGGGCAGCAGCTCGCCGAGGCGGCGGGGCCCGGCCGGGTGGTCGATCAGCAGCTCGGGGCCGCCGTGCTCGAGGAGCAGCTGGCGGCACCGCCCGCAGGGCATCAGCGCGGCCCCTCGGCCGTCGACGCAGGCCAGCGCGACCAGCCGGCCGCCACCCGTCGCGTGTAGGGCGGACACCACACCGCATTCGGCACAGAGACCAAGGCCATATGAGACGTTCTCCACATTGCAGCCGGTGACGACCCGCCCGTCGTCCACCAGCGCGGCCGCCCCCACCGGGAACCGCGAATAGGGCGCGTAGGCCCCCGCCGCGGCACCGATTGCCATGCGGCGCAGCGCTTTCCAATCGACATCAGGCATACCCGACCCCGCTCAGCTCTTGCCACCCAAGACTGTCACCCTAACCCTGACGGGCGAGTTCGCCCGGCGCACCGCTCGGCGCGGGTCGTCCCCGCGCGGGGTTAGGCTGAACTGGGTCGATGTCAGAAGGCGGTGAGGACTCCGGTGACCACACAGGCGACAACCGCGGATCCGGCGGCACAATCTGCACCCTCGCGCAGGCGGCGACCACCCCGCACCCTGTATCGGGGCGACCCGGGCATGTGGTCGTGGGTGCTGCACCGCATCAGCGGCGCGACGATCTTCTTCTTCCTGTTCGTCCACGTGCTGGACGCCGCGATGCTGCGGGTGAGCCCGCAGACCTACAACGCGGTGATCCACGACTACCAGACCCCGGTCGTCGGCCTGATGGAGTACGGGCTGGTGGCCGCCGTCCTCTTCCACGGGCTGAACGGGATCCGCGTCATCCTGATCGACTTCTGGTCGGAGGGCCCCCGCTACCAGAGGTTGATGTTCTGGATCGTCGGAATCGTCTTCCTGCTGCTGATGGTTCCGGCCGGTGTGGTGACGGGCATTCACATCTTCGAGCACCTGCGATGAGCTCCCCCGACCTGCAGCTGGGCCGCGGCCAGGTGGCCCCGGTCCGCCAGCGCAGCCACGACCGGCCGGCCAGCCTCGACAACCCGCGCTCGCCGCGGCGCCGCGCGGGCATCCCCAACTTCGAGAAGTTCGCCTGGCTGTTCATGCGGTTCTCCGGCGTCGCGCTGATCGTCCTGGCCGTCGGGCACCTGTTCATCATGCTGATGTGGGACAACGGCGTTTACCGCATCGACTTCAACTACGTGGCGCAGCGCTGGGCCTCGCCGTTCTGGCAGTTCTGGGATTTGGCGCTGCTGTGGCTGGCGCAGCTGCACGGCGGCAACGGCCTGCGCACCATCATCGACGACTACAGCCGCAGCGACCGCACCCGGTTCTGGCTGAACAGCCTGTTGCTGTTGTCGATGGGGTTCACGTTGGTGCTGGGCACCTACGTGCTGGTGACATTCGACCCGAATATCGGAGCGTGACGCCGTGATCCAGCAACACCGATACGACGTGGTGATCGTCGGCGCCGGCGGTGCCGGCATGCGCGCCGCGGTGGAGGCGGGTCCGCGCGTCCGGACCGCGGTGCTCACCAAGCTCTATCCCACCCGCAGCCACACCGGCGCCGCCCAGGGCGGGATGTGCGCGGCGCTGGCCAACGTCGAGGACGACAACTGGGAATGGCACACCTTCGACACCGTCAAGGGCGGCGACTATCTCGCCGACCAGGACGCGGTGGAGATCATGTGCAAGGAAGCCATCGACGCGGTGCTCGACCTGGAGAAGATGGGGATGCCGTTCAACCGCACCCCCGAAGGCCGCATCGACCAGCGCCGGTTCGGCGGGCACACCCGCGAACACGGCAAGGCCCCGGTGCGCCGGGCGTGCTACGCCGCCGACCGCACCGGCCACATGATCTTGCAGACCCTCTACCAGAACTGCGTCAAGCACGACGTGCAGTTCTTCAACGAGTTCTACGCCCTGGACCTGGTTCTGACGCAGACGCCGAGCGGCCCAGTCGCCACCGGCGTGGTGGCCTACGAGCTGGCCACCGGTGAGATCCACGTCTTCCACGCCAAGGCCGTGGTGCTGGCGACCGGCGGCTCGGGCCGGATGTACAAGACCACCTCCAACGCGCACACGCTCACCGGCGACGGCATCGGCATCGTGTTCCGCAAGGGACTTCCGTTGGAGGACATGGAGTTTCACCAGTTCCATCCCACCGGCCTGGCGGGGCTGGGCATCCTGATCTCCGAGGCGGTGCGCGGCGAGGGCGGGCGACTGCTCAACGGCGAGGGCGAGCGCTTCATGGAGCGCTACGCGCCGACCATCGTCGACCTGGCGCCCCGCGACATCGTCGCCCGCTCAATGGTTTTGGAGGTGCTGGAGGGCCGCGGCGCCGGCCCGCACAAGGACTACGTCTACATCGACGTGCGCCACCTCGGCGAGGACGTGCTCGAGGCCAAGCTGCCCGACATCACCGAGTTCGCCCGCACCTACCTGGGCGTCGACCCGGTGCACGAGCTGGTCCCCGTATACCCGACGTGTCACTACGTCATGGGCGGCATCCCCACCACCGTCACCGGACAGGTGTTGCGGGACAACACGTCCACGGTGCCGGGCCTGTACGCGGCCGGCGAGTGCGCGTGTGTGTCGGTGCACGGCGCCAACCGGCTGGGCACCAATTCGCTGTTGGACATCAACGTGTTCGGCCGTCGGGCCGGGATAGCCGCCGCGGACTACGCCGACGGGCACGACTTCGTCGACATGCCGCCCAACCCGGAGGCGATGGTCGTCGGCTGGGTCGGTGACATCTTGAGCGAGCACGGCAACGAGCGGGTGGCCGACATCCGCGGCGCGCTGCAGCAGTCGATGGACAACAACGCCGCCGTGTTCCGCACCGAGGAGACGCTCAAGCAGGCGCTGACCGACATCCACGCGCTCAAGGAGCGGTACTCGCGAATCACGGTGCACGACAAGGGAAAGCGGTTCAATAGCGACCTGCTGGAGGCCATCGAACTGGGCTTCCTGCTGGAGCTGGCCGAGGTCACCGTGGTCGGCGCGCTGAACCGCAAGGAGTCCCGCGGCGGGCACGCCCGGGAGGACTACCCGAACCGCGACGACGTGAACTACATGCGCCACACCATGGCCTACAAGCAGGGCAGCGACCTGCTGAGCGACATCGCGCTGGACTTCAAGCCCGTCGTGCAGACCCGCTACGAACCGAAGGAACGGAAGTACTGATGACCGACACGGTCGAGGCAGACATCGAGCGGGGACCCGAGCCGCCACTACCGCCGATCCCCGATGGCGCGGTCCTGGTGACCGTGAAGATCGCCCGGTTCAACCCCGACAACCCCGACGCCTTCGCGGAAACCGGTGGCTGGCAAAGCTTTCGGGTGCCCTGCCTGCCCAGCGACCGGCTGCTGAACCTGTTGATCTACATCAAGAGCTACCTGGACGGGACGCTCACCTTCCGGCGCTCCTGCGCCCACGGCGTGTGCGGTTCGGACGCCATGCGCATCAACGGCGTCAACCGGCTGGCCTGCAAGGTGCTGATGCGCGACCTGCTGCCCGAGAAGAAGGGCAAGCAACTCACCATCACGGTCGAACCGATCCGTGGGCTGCCGGTGGAAAAAGACCTGGTGGTCAACATGGAGCCGTTCTTCGACGCCTACCGCGCCGTCAAGCCCTACCTGGTCACCAGCGGCAATCCCCCTACGCGCGAACGCATTCAGAGCCCCACCGACCGCGCCCGCTACGACGACACCACCAAGTGCATCCTGTGCGCGGCCTGCACCACCAGTTGCCCGATCTTCTGGCATGAGGGCAGCTACTACGGCCCGGCGGCGATCGTCAACGCGCACCGGTTCATCTTCGACAGCCGCGACGAGGCCGCCGCCGAGCGCCTGGACATCCTCAACGAGGTCGACGGCGTGTGGCGCTGCCGCACCACGTTCAACTGCACCGAGGCCTGCCCGCGCGGCATCCAGATCACCAAGGCGATCCAAGAGGTCAAGCGCGCGCTGATGTTCACCCGCTGATCATCTGCGCGGGTCGCACAGCTCGTGATGATTGCTTCGGTTGCCGCCCAACCGCTTGGCCTCATACATCGCGGTGTCGGCGGCGGTGACCAACTCGGCCAGCAGCGATTGCGGTTCGGCTCCAGTGTCGTCGATCTGGGCGCAGGCGGTGCCGATGCTGGCCGTCACCCCCGCGGCCGACGCGGCGATGACCCGACACACCTGCGTGGCCAACGATTCGGCGTTGCAGGTCTTGGCGGTGCCGACCAGCAGGAATTCCTCACCGCCGCTGCGCGCCACCACCGCCTGGTCGTCGCAAGCGGCCAACAGGGCCTGGGCGACTTGAACGAGCGCCCGGTCCCCGGCGGCGTGACCGAGCCTGTCGTTGATCGCTTTGAAATGGTCGAGGTCGATCAGCATGACCACCAGGTGGGAGTCGATGCCCCGGCGCGCCACGATCATCCCGAGCGCCTCGTGCTGGAATGCGCGCCTGTTCAGCAGGCCGGTCAACGGATCCCGGTCGGCCTGCAGCAGATCTCCGGTCAAGGCGCGCATCAGGATCCGGATGGCCAGCGGTAGCGCGATGTTGACTTCGATCACCAGCCACAGATCCACCCCGGCGAGGCTGGGATGCCCGGATCTCGCGAGCGACAACGCCTCCCAGGATCCCACCGCGGCGGCCACCGCGAAGTTGTACAGCACCAATCCGGTGGTGTGAAAGAACGCCATGTAGGCGCCGAAGGTCGCAAAGGCGATGCAGCCGATCAGCGCGGCCAGCGGGTTCGGATGCGCGAGGCACGCCAGCGCGCTGGCGGTGTTGCACGTCAGGCCGAACGCGATGGACTGGCCGCGAGTCGGCCAGCGCCACGCCCACAGGAACACCCCCGCCACCCCGCCCGCGACGGCCACCCACATCATCGCCACCGGTACCGATCCGCGGGGACCGTCCGAGCCGGCCAGCAGGGCGATCAGGCACAACACCATCGATGCCGAAATGAACGCCATCACGGCCCGAGTGGCGCCGCTGAGGCCTCGCGAAGCGAGGTAGCCGGAGAGCCAGTCGTACTGATCGGCCCGCCGGCTAGACACCGCGGTCATCGTTGACTCGCAATCACACCACCGCTCATCGACGTCGAAAGGCTAGCCGCATGCTACGACTCTCCGGCGCCACGCGAGGCGCATTCCGTCCGTCACACTTTGGCGGCCCATCCCGTCTTCAGGGGTATGACACAGAGAACCCGCATCGAGCCCCTGTCCCCCCGGCGCGCCGGCCTGCTGACCCGCGCGATGTACCGGATCGCCAAGCGGCGCTACGGCCAGGTCCCCGAACCGTTCACCGTGACGGCCCACCACCGCAAGCTGATGGTCGCCGGCGCCGTGCACGAGACGATGATCGACCGGGCGTCCAAGGCGCTGCCGGTCGGCGTGCGTGAGCTGGCGGTGTTGTGGACCGCGCGCAGCATCGGCTGTTCGTGGTGCGTCGACTTCGGGTCCATGCTGCAGCGCCTCGACGGCCTGGACATCGAACGGCTCAAAGACATCGACAACTACGCCAGCTCACCACTTTTCACCGACGACGAGCGCGCCGCGATCCGCTATGCCGACGCGATGAGCACCGATCCGCACGCCGTCACCGACGAGCAGGTCGCCGACCTGCGCGCCCGGTTCGGCGATGCCGGCGTGATCGAGTTGACCTACCAGATCGGCGTGGAGAACATGCGGGCCCGGATGAACACCGCGCTGGGGATCACCGAGCAGGGCTTCAGTTCCGGCGACGCCTGCCGCGTGCCCTGGGCTGACGAAGTCGGGGGATAGCATCCCCGATCGCCGGAAACGGACGTCTCGATCGCTCGCCGGCAGCGGCGCGGACGTGATCGCCCCTCGCATGCAACGCCACCACGATCGAACGCGCGGCGGGCGCACCGGCATGCGTCGGGATGGTCGAGGCGACGGCTCGGACGCTGCGACGGCTCGACGTCCGCCGGGTCGGCCTGCTCGCGTCGAGCATCATGGTGTCGTCCGCGGCCTACGAGCGCGGCCTGGCCGAGGTGGGCATCACCGTCGTGGCGCCGGCCCCGTGCGATCAGGAGATCATCGACCGGTTCATCGAATCGCTTCGGCGGTCCCGGACTCCGATCCCCGTCCCGGGGCAATTCCTCCGGGCGATCGCCGCGATCGGCGACGACGTGGACGCGCTGCTGCTGGACTGCAATGAGCTCTTCGGTGTCGTCGACGCCGAGATGGCCGGCAAGCCCGTCGTCGACAGCGTGACCGCGCTGGTCGAGGAATCCGCACGCTTGTTGGTGAATCCGGTCGCCCCCACCCCCGCGGTGACCGACATTGAATCCATTGCCGCTAAACGCCCGTCCCACCGCTGGTCGCTATCGCGTTGGCGGCCACGCCGGCCGCAGCCCAGCGCCGGCGAACTCGTTCGCCTCGGCGATATCCCCTAGGGCGCAAGTCTTTTCGTTGCACACGCCGATCGCGAAAATCACATCGGCGTGTCTTGACGCCGGTCGTCGCCGACGGCGGCCTCAGCAACCGCCGCCGTCCGGTCGGTGCGACATTGAAGGCATCAGCGCCCACCGCAACGTTGTTCGCGCGCGAAAAGAGCGGCGGGTGAATCTTTTCGCAGAGATCCGAAAACCGCTCGAACGTCGTGATATACAGCGATTACTCCTGGGCTCGTCGCTAGTCACTACGGGATCGGCCACGGCGGACCGGGGGCCGGCTTGCCGGCGCATACAGGTTGCGGAACTGGTGCGAAGCCAAACGGAGGGGTATGAAGTCACCCTTGGACTGGTCGCTGATCGACTTCCCGGCGCAGGCGCTGATCGCGGTCTCGGTGGTCGGCCTCGTGGTCGCGCTGCTGTGGCGGCGCGAGCGCCGGTGGTGGCTACGGGCGGTGCCGCTGTGCGTGGCTATCGCGGCGGCGGTCGCGGCAGCCTGCTATTTCATAGTGAACTACCGCTGGCATCCCTACCCCGACATCATCCCGTGGACTCTGTTCGCGTGGGGCGGGCTCGCCGCCCTGGTGTCGTGCCTGTCGGCCGTCAGGATGCGTCGGTCCGGCTGGCCGGCACGCGCGCTGATGGTGCTGGGCGTGCTGTGGTCGGTGGTCGTGATCGCCGCGCAGGCCAACATCCACTACGCGGCGTTCACCACCGCACGCAAGCTGGTCAACCCGCTGCTGCACCCAGTCGGCGACC
>NZ_LZJB01000451.1:0-3178 GCF_001666895.1 Mycobacterium sp. E3298 | reverse complement strand
TGCCGGATCTGCTGGCGACCGTCCGGCGGCACCCCCAACATCGTGGTGATGATCTCGACGGGGAACAGCGCCGAGAAGTCCTCGACCATGTCGAACGACGTCACATCGATGGTTTGCGCGATTGTGTCGATCACCTTCCGGATCATCGGCTCGAGCTTGGCGATCGCACGCGGGGTGAAAACCTTGTTTACCAGCGACCGCATTCTGGTGTGCTGCGGAGGGTCCATCATGATGATCACTCCGTGCGGGATCATCGCGTCGGGATCGATGAAATGATCGAGCGTCACACCCTTCGCCGAGGAATACCTTTCGTGATCGCGCATCGCGCTCGCGACATCCTCATAGCGGGAAAGGGCCCAGAAGTCGTACTGCGTGCTGTGGTAGACCGGCGCCCGATCGCGTAGTTGGCGGTAAATCTCGAACGGATCGTTGAAGAATTCATCCGAGAAGGGGTCGAAGTGAACGGATCCCAAAGACGTGCCTACTTCCGCCGCGCCCCCGTCAAGGCTCATCTCGTGTCCTTTCGACTACTGCAGCTCGGCGAATCTCTTCAAGTAGGGCCATGCGATCGCGGGCGGTATCCCGCCGCACAGTGGCGAAATGTTGAACATTTCACCTGCTGCGATGCGCTTCCGCGCTTCGTCGACCGAGAGGATCACGTGTGACGACGTGTTGCGCAGCTCGTCGATGGTCCTGGCGGTGGTGATGTTGGCGGACACCGCGTTGTCGGGATTCCATTCCGAGTAGGCGATTGCATCGTGCAGGAGGTACTTGCCGATCTCGTCCCACGCCGCGTCGACATCGTCGGCCACGAAGCAGTTGGTCGCTGCGTCACGCTCGGGGATGACGACAAAGCCGGGCTCGAAGCCGTTGTCGCGACATGCTTTTTCGTAAGCTTCCCGCATTCCTGGCACCCCGCCGTTGGCGAGCAAGCCGAGACCGTTACGTCCAGCGCGCCGCGCGGCCGCCAGGCTGGCGCCGCCCCAGCTCATCATGGGGCCTTCCGGCGTGCGCGGCCGCGGGGTGACTTTCATTCGTCTGCCGCCGTGTTCGATCTCTTCGCCGGCGAGGAGGCGGCGTAACACGCCGAGCTTCTCGTCCGCCAGCCTGCCGCGGTCGGACATCGAGAGTCCGAAGTGAGCGTATTCCTCAGCGCGATATCCGATTCCGAAGACGTAGGTGGCTCTGCCCGCGCTGATGTGATCCAGCACGGCGATGTCCTCGGCCAGCCGTGCCGGATCGTAGAAGGGCAGCAGAATTGTCAGGTTCACCAAGAGTTGCTTCGTGCGAGCGGCAATGGCCGCACCGAGCAGTAACGGCGACGGCAGATAACCGTCGTCCGCGCAGTGGTGTTCGCAGAGCACGACGGCGATACAGCCATGCTGCTCGGCCCATGCCGACATCTCGCTGGCGGCGGCGTACAACTCGGTGGCCGGCGCTCCGATGGTGGGCGCTCGCATGTCGAAGCGAAGGGTGAACACGGTCGCTGCTAACCGGGCTGCCGTGCGTCGGAACCCATGACTTCGGCGCTGGCCTGCATGATCATTCGAACCACTTCGTTGCGTGTCATGGACTTGAAAAGTTCAAATGCCATCCGGACGTCATCGCCCGTGGCGATCGTCGGTCCGTTGCCGAGGTTGGCGAACGCCTCGTCCACCACGCTCGCGGCTGTCACCGCACCCTGGGGAACCTCGTCGACGGATTTCAGTCGGCCGCGCTCGAATTCCAGTTGCCGCAGAGCCGGTGTATCGGTCATGCCGAGGACCAGACCCAGGACGTCCACGCCCTTGTCGTGCAACTCCGCCCACAGCCCCTCAGTGAAAACCATGTCGAAGGCCTTGGTTCCTCCGTATGCCACCATGTTTCGGCCACCGGCTAGCGCAGCACCAGAAGTGAAGTTCACGATGCCGCCGCGTCCTCGGTCGACCATGAGGCCCGAGAAGTGGTGACACAACCGCATCAGCACCAGGCAGTTGCGTTGCAGCAGGGCTTCGGCTCTCGATACCGGATTGGCAAGAAAAGGCTGGTAGTTCGGATCCCCGCCGGCGCAGTACACCAGCATGCCGACCTCGAGGTCTGCGGTGGCGTCGATGATGGACTGGGCAGCGTCGGGCTCGGTGAGATCGATGGCGAGCGTCCGGGTTTTGACACCGGTGCGCTCGTGAATCGCCTCGGCTACCGTGTCGAGCACGCGTCGGCGACGAGCGACCAGCGCAACGTTCACTCCTTCCTGCGCCAACCTCTCGGCGAACAAGGCGCCGCATCCGTCGGACGCGCCGACGATCACCGCCCACGGTCCGTACCTCCGTGCGATGTCACCCATGGGCGCCCGGCACCGCAGCGAGCCGAACCGAGGTGTAGGTACGGCGGTCGATCCGCCAACCGTCCGGCGTCCGTACGGCGTGGTCGTCGTAGTAACCGACGGGGTTCGCGCCCGAGCCGTCCTCCATCAGGATCAGTGCGTCGACGTAGGTGCGGATCGTCGCGGTGTCGGTGTCTATTGCGATGGCCTGGTTGGTCATTCGATGGATCGTGTGCGCCGCGCCGACGTGCGCTGCTTCCATAAACCGCGCCACCTCTGCGCCACCGGTCCACTGGCCGACCAAACCGTAGTCGATGCGCGCATCCTCGGCGAAGACTGTCGTGAGAAGCCGATATTGCCGGCTGTCGATTGCCGTTGCATACCGGACTGTGAGGTCGAAAATGTCGTCGCGGTCCGACATCAGAAGTCACCGTTCGGGTGGATCACGACGCGGGGTGGGCCTTCGGATCGCCGCGCCGCCGCCAGCGCCGCGGGCACCTCGTCGAGGCCGATGATCTTGCCGACGCTGGGCAGTGGGTTCAGCTTCCCCTCGACGACCGCATCCAGAACGCCGTACCAGTCCTGCGGGAGCGGTCCTCCACCGAACTGGAGAGTCAGGCCGTTTCGGGTGGCTTTGGTGATGTCGAGGGTGTCGCCGGTGTACCAGCCACCCGCGCAGTAAATGCGTGATGAGAACTCCGCATCCGCGACGATGCTGTCGATGAGACCCGCAGCGCCAACGCATTCGAACACCACGGCGGAGCCGTTCATGTGGCGTTCGGCGCGCAACGTGCGGAAGGCGTCGAACACCGACCGCTGGGCCGGATCGACCAGAACATGCGCGCCGAACCCGGACTGGGCCAGTTCGCGGCGGTC
>NZ_LZJB01000450.1:0-2482 GCF_001666895.1 Mycobacterium sp. E3298 | reverse complement strand
CGGCCAGACCTACGGCGCCGAGCCGCTGTTGGCGCGCGCCCACCACGGCTCGGTCAGCAAGGAACAGCGCGCCCTGGTCGAAGAGGACCTCAAGCGCGGCCTGCTCAAGGCCGTGGTCGCGACGTCGAGCCTGGAGCTCGGCATCGACATGGGCGCGGTCGACCTGGTGATCCAGGTCGAGGCGCCGCCGTCGGTGGCCAGCGGCCTGCAACGCATCGGGCGGGCCGGCCACCAGGTCGGCGAGGTGTCCCAGGGCGCGCTGTTCCCCAAGCACCGCACGGATCTGATCGGCTGCGCGGTGACGGTGCAGCGGATGCTGTCCGGCGAGATCGAGACGATGCGGGTGCCGGCCAACCCGCTCGACATCCTCGCGCAGCAGACGGTCGCGGCGGCGGCGCTGGAGCCGCTGGACGCCGACCGGTGGTTCGACACGGTGCGCCGCAGCGCCCCGTTCGTGACGCTGCCCCGCAGCGTGTACGAGGCCACCCTCGACCTGCTGTCGGGCAAGTACCCGTCCACCGAGTTCGCCGAGCTGCGGCCGGCGAACGACACCGTCAGCGCCCGCCTCGCACCCAGCAGGCCCTCCAGCCAGCCGCCCACCTCGGAGCCGCCGGCGCGGGCGGCGATCTCGTCCTCGGTCATCGGGCCCAGCAGCCGCAGCAGGTCCGCGACGCCTTCGGCGTCGCGCGCGGCCCGGTCCTCGGTCAGGTGCTGCAACTGGCGGCCGGTCGCGGCGATGACGTCTGGGTCGAGCAGCTCGCGCAGCTCTACGCGGCCCAGCAGCTCGGCCAGCAGCGTGCTGTCCAGCGACAGCGCCGCGGCCCGGCGCTCGGCCAGTGGGGTGTCGCCCTCGTACATGAATGCGCCGACGTAACCGAACAACAGGGACGCCGCAAACGGGGAGGGGCGGTCTGTCGCGACCTCGGCAACCCGCACCTTGCGCTGGGCGATGCCGGCCATCAGTGACGTCAGGGCGGGAACGTCGTAGACGTCCTGCAGGCATTCGCGGACGGTCTCCAGGACGACCGGGAAGTCGGGGTATTTGCGGGCCACGTCCAGCAATTGGGCGGCCCGCTGGCGCTGGTGCCACAGCGGCGATCGCTTGCCCGGATGCCGGCGCGGCAACAGCAGCGCGCGGGCCGCGCACTCCCGGAACCGCGACGCGAACAGCGCCGAACCGCCCACCTCGGCCGTGACGATCGGGTCGATCTCGTCGGCGTCGAAGACGAAGAGGTCGGCGCCGGGCGGGTTGTCGCCGTTGTCAGACAACATGTCCGGCAACCGCACCACGATGCCGTCGTCGGAGGCGGTCGGCTTCTCGTCCAGGCCGTAGCGTTCCCGCAGCCGGCGGCCCACCGCCAGCGCCAGCGGGCCGTTCACCCGCAGCCCGTACGGCGAGTGCAGGATCACCCGCCAGTCGCCCAGCTCGTCGCGGAACCGCTCGACCAGCAAGGTGGTGTCGGTGGGCACCACCCCGGCCGCGGTGCGCTGCTCGTCCAGCAGCGCCCACATGTTGTCGGTCGCGTAAGCGTCGAAACCCAGGCCGGCGCACCGGGCGTCGAAGGCGTCGCGGTCCAGTCCCGCCAGCTCGCCGGTGAACGCGCCCAGCGCGGCGCCCAGCTCCGCCGGACGGCCCGCGTCGTCGCCGCGCCAGAACGGCAACCGGGCCGGCTGGCCCGGCGCGGGAATCACCAGCACCCGGTCGTGGGTGATCTCGGTGATCCGCCAGCTGGTGGCGCCCAGCGAGATCACGTCACCGGGCCGGGACTCGTACACCATCTCCTCGTCCAGTTCGCCCACCCGCGACGGCTTCTCCGCCTCGCTGGCGAGGTAGACCGTGAACATGCCGCGATCGGGGATGGCGCCGCCGGAGGTGACGGCCAGCCGCTGCGCGCCGGGCCGCGCGGTCAGCGTGCCGGTGTCGCGGTCGTAGACCAGCCGGGGCCGCAGCTCGGCGAACTCGGTGGACGGGTACTTGCCCGACAGCAGGTCGAGGGTGGCCTCGTACACGCTGCGGGGCAGCGTCACGAACGGGGCGCTGCGGCGCACCGTGTCGAACCACCGGTCGGCGTCCAGCGGCTCCAGCGCCGCCGCCGCGACCGTCTGCTGCGCGAGGATGTCGAGCGGGTTGGCCGGCACCCGCATCGTCTCGATCTCGCCGGACAGCATCCGCTGCACCGTCACCGCGCAGCCGATCAGATCCGTGCGGTGCTTGGGGAACAGCGCGCCCTGGGACACCTCGCCGACCTGGTGGCCGGCCCGCCCGATGCGTTGCAGGCCGCTGGCCACCGACGGCGGCGCCTCGACCTGGATCACCAGGTCGACCGCGCCCATGTCGATGCCGAGCTCCAGGCTCGACGTCGCGACCACGGCCTTGAGCAGGCCGCGCTTGAGGTCCTCTTCGACCAGGGCGCGCTGTTCCTTGCTGACCGAGCCGTGGTGGGCGCGCGCCAACAGCGGCTCGGCGCCGTAGGTCTGGCCG
>NZ_LZJB01000449.1:0-2856 GCF_001666895.1 Mycobacterium sp. E3298 | reverse complement strand
CTCGGCCAACCCCACCGGGCCCATCCACATCGGCGGCACCCGCTGGGCCGCCGTCGGCGACGCGCTGGGCCGGTTGTTGAGCACCCAGGGCGCCGCCGTTGAGCGCGAGTACTACTTCAACGACCACGGCGCCCAGATCGACCGTTTCGCCAACTCGCTGATCGCCGCCGCCAAGGGCGAACCGACGCCCGAGGACGGCTACGCCGGCGCCTACATCAACGACATCGCCGCGCAGGTGCTGGGCAAGGCGCCCGACGCGCTGAGCCTGCCCGCCGCCGAGATGCACGAGACGTTCCGCGAGATCGGTGTCGACCTGATGTTCACTCACATCAAGGAGTCGCTGCACGAGTTCGGCACCGACTTCGACGTCTACACCCACGAAGACTCGATGCACACCAGCGGCCGCGTCGACCAGGCCATCGCCCGGCTGCGCGAGACCGGCAACATCTACGAGAAGGATGGCGCAACCTGGTTGCGCACCAGCGCCTTTGGCGACGACAAAGACCGCGTCGTGATCAAGAGCGACGGCAAGCCGGCCTACATCGCGGGTGACATCGCCTACTACCTGGACAAGCGGCAGCGCGGCTTCGACCTGTGCATCTACATGCTCGGCGCCGACCACCACGGCTACATCGCCCGGCTCAAGGCCGTGGCCGCCGCGTTCGGTGACGACCCGGCCCACGTCGAGGTGCTGATCGGGCAGATGGTCAACCTGGTCCGCGACGGCGCGCCCGTCCGGATGAGCAAGCGGGCCGGAACGGTGATCACCCTCGACGACCTGGTGGACGCGATCGGCGTCGACGCGGCGCGCTACAGCCTGATCCGCTCCTCGGTCGACACGCCGATCGACATCGACCTGGCACTGTGGTCGTCGGCGTCGAATGAAAACCCGGTCTATTACGTGCAATACGCGCACGCCCGGCTCTCGGCGCTGGCCCGCAACGCCGCGGAGCTGGGCCTGGTCCCCGACACCGGGCACCTCGAGTTGCTGAGCCACGACAAGGAGGGGACGCTGCTGCGCAGCATCGGGGAATTCCCCCGCGTGCTCAAAACGGCTGCGTCCCTGCGGGAGCCGCACCGGGTGTGCCGTTACCTGGAAGACCTGGCCGGCGACTACCACCGGTTCTACGACTCGTGCCGGGTGTTGCCCCAGGGGGACGAGCAGCCCACCGACCTGCACACCGCGCGCCTGGCGCTGTGCCAGGCCACCCGCCAGGTCATCGCCAACGGGCTGACGATCCTCGGTGTCACCGCTCCGGAGCGAATGTGAACGTGCACCCCGCCGGTCCTCGGCACGCCGAAGAAACCCGGCACCCCGACAGCACGCCGCGGCCGCAGTCGCCCGACGAGCTGCTTCGGCTCGCGCCGAATGTGTGGCCGCGCAACATTCTTCGCGGTGACAACGGAATAGCCAGCATCGCGGGGATCCCGGTCACCCAGCTCGCCCAGGAGTACGGCACCCCGCTGTTCGTCATCGACGAGGACGACTTCCGGTCTCGCTGCCGCGAACTCGCGACGGCCTTCGGCGGCGGCCAGAACGTGTGTTACGCCGCCAAGGCCTTCCTGTGCACCGAGATCGCCCGCTGGGTCGACGAGGAAGGCCTGTCGCTCGACGTGTCCACCGGCGGCGAGCTCGCCATCGCGCTGCACGCCGACTTTCCGCCCGAGCGGATCACGTTCCACGGCAACAACAAGTCCGCCGCGGAACTCACGGCGGCGGTCAAAGCCGGTGTCGGGCACGTCGTCCTGGACTCGATGACCGAAATCGAGCGCCTCGACGCGATCGCGGCCGACGCCGGCATCGTCCAGGACGTCTACGTCCGCCTCACCGTCGGGGTCGAAGCACACACGCACGAATTCATCTCCACCGCACACGAAGACCAGAAGTTCGGGTTGTCGGTGGCCAGCGGCGCGGCGATGGCCGCGGTGCGCCGGGTGTTCGCCACCGACCACCTGCGCCTGGTGGGCCTGCACAGCCACATCGGTTCGCAGATCTTCGACGTCGACGGCTTCGAGGTCGCCGCGCACCGCGTCATCGGGCTGCTGCACCAAATCGTCGACGAATTCGGCGTCGACAAGACAGGTCAGATCTCGACCGTCGATCTCGGTGGGGGGCTGGGGATTTCCTACGTGGGCACCGACGACCCGCCGCCGGTGGCCGACCTGGCGGCCAAGCTGGCGGACATCGTCGGCAACGAGTCGGCGGCCGTGGGATTGCCCACCCCGCGACTGGTGGTCGAGCCCGGACGCGCCATCGCCGGGCCGGGCACCATCACGCTGTACGAGGTGGGCACCGTCAAGGATGTCGACGTGAGCAGCACGGCCCAGCGCCGCTATGTCAGCGTCGACGGCGGCATGAGCGACAACATCCGCACGGCCCTGTACGACGCGCAGTACGACGCCCGGCTGGTCTCACGCGCCAGCGACGCACCGGCGACGCTGGCGCGGATCGTCGGAAAGCACTGCGAGAGCGGCGACATCGTCGTCCGCGACGCGTGGGTGCCCGACGATCTGCAGCCCGGTGACCTGCTCGGGATCGCCGCGACCGGCGCGTACTGCTATTCGCTGTCGAGCCGCTACAACATGATCTGCCGTCCGGCGGTGGTGGCGGTGCGTGCGGGCCGGTCCCGCCTGATCCTGCGCCGCGAGACGGTCGACGATCTGCTGAGTCTGGAAGTGAGGTGAACGGTGCCCCGTGACGAAAAGCCTGTGGGCGTAGCGGTGCTCGGGTTGGGCAACGTCGGAAGCGAAGTTGTCCGCATCATCGAGGGCAGCGCCGACGATCTCGCGGCTCGTGTCGGCGCGCCCCTGGTGTTGCGCGGCGTCGGAGTCCGGCGGGTCGCCGCCGACCGCGGC
>NZ_LZJB01000448.1:0-641 GCF_001666895.1 Mycobacterium sp. E3298 | reverse complement strand
CAGGATTCGAGGTAATGGAACTGGGCGCGGCCGGGGGTGGGCCGGGCCACGTAGAGGCCCCACGGGTGAACCGCATAGTCGTCCACGTCCCGCACGATGCCCTTGGGATCGGTGTTGGTGCGGGCGATCAGGTCGAACGTCTCGTGCTTGGGCGGATGGATGCACCTACTCTAGTCACAATGAGCGACCTCAGCGGAAAGACAGCCCTGGTCACCGGCGGGAATTCGGGCATCGGGCTGGCGGCCGCGCAGCGGCTGGCCGACGCGGGCGCCCACGTCATCCTGACCGGGCGCAACCAGCAGACCATCGACGCCGCCGTGGCCTCGATCGGTGAACGGGCGACGGGCGTCCGCGCTGACGTGGCCAACCTTGACGACGTGGCCGCCGTCGCCGACGTCGTCGCCTCCCGCGGAGCGGGCCTCGACGTGCTCTTCGCCAACGCGGGCGGCGGAGAATTCGCGGCACTGGGCGACATTTCGGTCGAACACTTCACGTCCACGTTCATGACCAACGTGGGCGGCACGCTGTTCACCGTGCAAGCCATGCTGCCGCTGCTCAACCGCGGGTCGTCGCCGACCGCGCCTATTTCATCTTCCTGGCGCTGTTGCCGTTCATCTTGGGTTCGCTGTCGCTGACGGTTC
>NZ_LZJB01000447.1:0-2551 GCF_001666895.1 Mycobacterium sp. E3298 | reverse complement strand
TGTCGGATTCGTGGATGGACTGGAATCCGCGAATCGAGGAGCCGTCGAAGGCCAGGCCGTCCTCGAAGACGCTCTCGTCGAAGAACGAAACCGGAATCGTGAAGTGCTGCATGATGCCTGGCAAGTCACAGAACCGAACGTCGACAAACTCGACGTCCTCGTCCTTTACGAGTTTGAAAACGTCGTCGGGCGTCGTTTCCGTCACAGAAATGCTCCTTTACTTGGTGAGATCCGCGGCCTGACGCTATGGAGCAGATGTTGCCCGCCAGTCAACCCCGTGTTGCGCGCACGTTACGCGACCCATGTTGTTCACAAAAGAGGCGCCGTCACCGGCGGGTTCTATTGTGGGGCCATGGACCGCTGGATCGTAACTCTTCCGGTGCCCCGGCGCAGCGTTCGGTCGGGGTCGCGGGACGCGCTCGTCGCCGAGTCGAAGCCCGGCTCCAGACGATGACGCCGGACTCGCCGTCCACCTATCCCGGCGAGCGGCTGGGCCTGCCGCAGACCGGACCCGGTTCGCTGGCCCCGATGGGCCGCCGGCTGGGCGCGCTGATGATCGACTGGCTGATCTCGTACGGCCTGGCCGCGCTGGCCATGCGCTTCGGCTTGTTCTCCGAACACATGCTGTCGACGGCGGTGCTGGGCATCTGGTTCGTGCTCGGCGTGGTTTCGGTGCGGCTGTTCGGCTTCACGCCCGGTCAGTTGGTGCTGGGTCTACGGGTGGTGACGGTCGACGGGCGCGGGGCGGTCGGCGTCGTCCGGGCGGTGGTGCGGGGCGGGCTCGTCGGGATGGTCGTCCCGGCGTTGTTCACCGATTGGGACGGCCGCGGTATGCAGGACCGGCTGACCGCGACGGCGGTCGTCCGGCGCTGATTGGCTCCGATCTGGCTACTTACGCCGCACGGTGCGCTGCACACCACGCATCTTGCCGGCGTTCGGGAGCGGGCCCTTCGGCAGGACGGCGGCGCCGGCCCGCGTGCCCAGGGCGGCCAACCGGGACTCCAGCGTGTCCATCTGTTTGGCGGTGATGTTGGCCGGCAGGCGGTTGAGGTGGCGCTCCAATTTGGCCAGCGGAACCTCGTCTTCGCCGTTGCCGACGACCAGGTCGTAGATCGGCACATCGCCGATCAGGCGCGCGGTGCGTTTCTTCTCCTGGGCCAGCAGCGGGCGGACCCGGGCCGAGGATCCCTCGCCGACCAGGATGACGCCGGGACGGCCGATCACCCGGTGCACCGCGTCGAGGTGACCGGTCGCGGCCACCCCGGGCGTCACCCGCCACTTGCCGCGCAGGTTGTCCAAAGCCCATGCGGCCGCGCCGGTTTGGCCCTCGGCCTTGCTGTAGACGCTCTTCTGCGCGCGACGGCCGAAGACGATGAACGCGGCCAGCGCGCCCAGCACCACGCCGAGTGGGATCAGGGTGATCATCGTCAACCCGCCGGCCCACACACCGACCGCCACCGAGATGCCCACGATGACGACGAAGGCGCCGATCATGTACGGCAGCAGTCGCTTGTCCTCGCGGCGCTGCAGGTTGAACGCCTGCCACAGCTGGGCGCGGCGCTCCTTCGCGGCGGCCTTGCGCGCGGCCTGCGCCTGTGCCCGGGCGGCCTTGTTCTCAGCGGCGGTGCGGGGTTTAGCCATAGTCAAAGGATACGTATCGGCGCGGGCCGCCACGGCGGCGCGGCAGGTTCAGGCGCGGGTGCGCGCCGCTTGCTCGTAGAGCCGGCCCGCCCGGTAGGACGATCGCACCAGCGGCCCGGCCAGCACCCCGGAGAAGCCCAGCCCTTCGGCGTCGCGGGCGAACTCGACGAATTCCTCGGGCCGCACCCAGCGCTCGACCGGGTGGTGCCGGGTGGACGGACGCAGGTACTGGGTGATGGTGACGATGTCGCAGCCGGCGCCCCGCAGGTCGGCCAGGGCGGTGCGCACCTCGTCGGCGGTCTCGCCCAGCCCGAGGATGAGGTTGCTCTTGGTGACCAACCCGAACTCGCGTGCCGCGGCGATGACGTCCAGGCTGCGCCGGTAGCTGAACGCGGGCCGGATCCGCTTGAAGATCCGCGGCACGGTTTCGACGTTGTGCGCCAACACTTCCGGGCGTGATTCGAACACCTCGGCTAGCCGCGTGGGCTCACCGTTGAAGTCGGGGATCAACAGCTCCACCCCGGTCGACGGGTTGAGCTCCTTGATCGCGCGCACGGTCTCGGCGTAGAGCCAGGCCCCGCCGTCGGGCAGGTCGTCGCGGGCCACCCCGGTGATCGTGGCGTAGCGCAATCCCATGGTCTGCACGCTCTCGGCGACGCGCCTGGGCTCGTCGCGGTCCAGGGCGGCGGGCTTGCCGGTGTCGATCTGGCAGAAGTCGCAGCGGCGGGTGCACTGGTCGCCGCCGATCAGGAACGTGGCCTCCCGGTCCTCCCAGCACTCGAAGATGTTGGGGCAGCCCGCCTCTTCGCAGACGGTGTGCAGGCCTTCGCGCTGCACCAGGCTTTTCAGCTGGGTGTATTCGGGCCCCATCCGGGCCCGCACCTTGATCCACGGCGGCTTGCGCTCGATC
>NZ_LZJB01000446.1:0-10639 GCF_001666895.1 Mycobacterium sp. E3298 | reverse complement strand
CAAGAGCCCCAAACGCGGCCGGCACCGGATGCTCGCCATCGCGGAGCAGCAAGGCACACCGGTCATTTGCACCCAGGGCAAGGTGATCCCGGATTTGATCGCGTGGTGGTGCGAACGCGACGGGGTACGCCCGGACAAGTCACGCAACCACAAGGGCAGCACCTGGGTGCTCTCGCTCGCGGGCGGCCGGCTGGTGTCGGCGGACCACATCGGCGGCGCCCTGGCCGCCAACGTGCGGGCATAACACGCGAATACCCTTCGGGTGCATCGCTGCGCCCCGAAGGGTATTCGCGTCTAGAACTCGACCGATGCCTCAGCGGCGACCGCGACGCGCGGTGGCCTTCTTGGCGGGAGCCTTCTTTGCGGCGGTCTTCTTGGCCGGGGCCTTGGTTGCGGCCTTCTTGGCCGGAGCCTTCTTCGCCACGACCTTCTTCGCCGCGGTCTTCTTGGCCGGGGCCTTGGTTGCGGCCTTCTTGGCCGGGGCCTTGGTCGCCGCCTTCTTGACCGGAGCCTTCTTGGCGGGAGCCTTCTTGGCGGCGGCCTTCTTGGCGGGAGCCTTCTTGGCGGCCGCCTTCTTCGCCGGAGCCTTCTTGGCGGCCGTCTTCTTGGCCGCACCACTTGCCACTACACCACGCTTCACTGCAGGTCCTTCCGACGGGAGACGCTGTGCCCCAGACACAACCGCTTTGAATTGAGCACCGGGCCGGAACGCCGGCACGGAAGTCGGCTTAACTTTCACCGTCTCGCCGGTACGCGGGTTGCGGGCCACCCGGGCCGCGCGACGCCGCTGCTCGAACACACCGAACCCAGTGATGGTGACGCTGTCACCCTTGTGCACGGCACGCACAATGGTGTCCACAACGTTCTCGACAGCCGCGGTTGCCTGCCGACGGTCGGTGTCCAATTTCTGTGTGAGCACATCAATGAGCTCTGCCTTATTCATCCAATCCCTCCGACGCTAGTGGTCCTCTGTTTGAACCGACTAGTGCACACGGTAAACCCTCACCCAGCAAATTTCCAAGAGCCACGCGCAATTTCAGGGTCGGACAATCGGAAGTTTTCGCAATCCGGTTGCCGCCCTTGACCGGTGGGGGACTGGAATTCCGCCCGAATTAGTTAGGTGAGCGAGAAGAAATTTCGGTCGTCACGACCGCTCAGGAGGCAGGCAGGGTGCGCGGTTTCCACTTCGGATACGCGGCCTCGTATGACTCGATTTTGTCGAGTTTCCGCAGCGTAAGGGCTATATCGTCAAGCCCCTCGAGAAGCCGCCAGGCGGTGTGGTCGTCAATCTTGAACGGCAACACCGTCGTTCCCGCGGTGATATTTCGATCTTGAAGATTGGCAGTGATTTCCAGCCCCGGACTCTGCTCAATGAGCTTCCAAAGGAGTTCCACGCCGTCTTGCGAAACCTCGGCCGCCAGGAGCCCCGCCTTGCCGGCGTTGCCCCGGAAGATGTCACCGAATCGAGACGAGATGACCACCCGGAACCCGTAGTCCATGAGGGCCCACACCGCATGCTCGCGCGACGAGCCGGTCCCGAAATCGGGTCCAGCGACCAGGACCGACCCCCGGTCAAAGGGGCTGAGGTTGAGGACGAATGAGGGATCCGAGCGCCAGCTGGCGAACAGTCCGTCCTCGAAACCGGTTCGGGTGACCCGCTTCAAATACACCGCCGGAATGATCTGATCGGTGTCCACATTGGACCGCCGCAACGGCACACCGATGCCGGTGTGCGTGTGAAATGCTTCCATGCTCTTGCCTTCTTCTCGAATGGATCAGTTCAAATCGGCCGGGGCGGACAACGTGCCGCGAACCGCCGTCGCGGCGGCGACGGCCGGAGACACCAGGTGCGTGCGGCCGCCTTTCCCCTGCCGCCCTTCGAAGTTGCGGTTGGACGTCGCCGCGCACCGCTCTCCCGGCGACAGCTGGTCCGGGTTCATCCCCAGGCACATCGAGCAGCCCGCCTGGCGCCATTCGGCGCCCGCGGCGGTGAAAACGTCGCCCAGCCCTTCGGCTTCGGCCTGCGCGCGCACCCGCATCGACCCGGGCACCACGAGCATCCGCACCCCCGGTGCCAGCTTGCGACCGCGCAGCACGTCGGCGACCACGCGCAGGTCTTCGATGCGACCGTTGGTACAGGAGCCCACGAACACGGTGTCGACGGCGATATCGCGCATCGGGGTGCCGGGGCGAAGGTCCATGTAAGCCAACGCCTTCTCGGCGGCCTGCCGCTCGGCGTCGCCGGTCATCAGCTCCGGGTCGGGCACGGCCGCGGACAGCGGTACGCCCTGCCCCGGATTGGTTCCCCAGGTCACGAACGGGCTCAACGTTGTTGCGTCGAGGTGGACCTCGGTGTCGAAGACGGCGCCGGGGTCGGTGTGCAGCTGCTGCCAATAGCGCATCGCCGCCTCCCATTGCTCGCCCTGCGGCGCGTGCGGCTTGTCGCGCAGGAATTCGAAGGTGGTGGCATCCGGTGCCACCATGCCCGCACGGGCGCCGGCCTCGATGCTCATGTTGCAGATCGTCATCCTGGCTTCCATCGACAGCGATTCGATGGCGCTGCCGCGGTATTCGATGACGTGGCCCTGCCCGCCGCCGGTGCCGATCTTGGCGATCAGCGCGAGAATGATGTCCTTGGCCGTCACACCGGCGGGCAATTCGCCGTCGACATTTACCGCCATGGTCTTGAATGGCCGCAGCGGCAACGTCTGGGTCGCCAGCACATGCTCGACCTCCGACGTGCCGATGCCCATCGCCAGCGCGCCGAATGCGCCGTGCGTCGATGTGTGACTATCCCCACAGACAACGGTCATTCCGGGTTGCGTGAGCCCCAATTGCGGCCCGACGACATGCACGATGCCCTGTTCGATATTGCCCATCGGGTAAAGGCGGACGCCGAATTCGGCGCAGTTTCGGCGCAACGTCTCGACCTGAGTGCGCGACACCGGGTCGGCGATCGGCTTGTCGATGTCGACCGTGGGCACGTTGTGATCCTCGGTGGCCAGCGTCAGATCGGGGCGCCGCACCGGCCGGCCCGCCAGGCGCAAACCGTCGAAGGCCTGCGGGCTGGTGACCTCGTGCACCAGATGCAGATCGATGTAGATCAGGTCGGGCGCGTCAGCGGCCCCTTTGTCCACAACGTGGTCCTCCCAGACCTTTTCGGCCAGGGTGCGCGGCTTGCCGGATCCCATCTGAAAACTCGCCTCTATTCCTGGTGCGCGGCTCGCCGATCCACCACGGGCTGTGATCTCAGAATGCGAGACGCTAGTATCTTCTTGTGAGACAGCATAGCGGCATCGGCGTCCTCGACAAAGCCGTGAGTGTCCTGCACACGATCGCCCAATCCCCGTGCGGACTGGCCGAACTGTGCGAACGGACCGGATTACCCAGGGCCACCGCGTATCGGCTGGCCGCCGCGCTCGAAATCCATCGCCTGCTGGGCCGCGACGACGAAGGGCGCTGGCTACTGGGCCCGGCCATCACCGAGCTCGCCGCTCACGTCAACGATCCGCTGCTGGCCGCCAGCGCGGGCGTGCTGCCCCTGCTGCGTGAGACCACGGGCGAGAGCGTGCAGCTGTACCGCCGCGAAGGCACGACGCGGGTCTGTGTGGCCGCCCTGGAACCCGCTGCGGGCCTTCGCGATACCGTGCCGGTCGGGGCTCGACTGCCGATGACCGCGGGCTCGGGCGCCAAGGTGCTGCTGGCCCACAGCGACGCGGCGACGCAAAAGGCGGTGCTGCCGACGGCGAAGTTCACCGAGCGCACGCTCGCCGAAGTGCGGCGGCGCGGCTGGGCGCAAAGCGTGGCCGAGCGAGAGCCCGGCGTCGCGAGCGTGTCGGTTCCCGTGCGCGATGGCCGGGGCGCCGTCATCGCCGCCATCTCCGTGTCGGGACCCGTCGACCGGATCGGCCGCCGTCCCGGCGCGCGCTGGGCCGCCGACCTGTTGTCCGCGGCCGACGCGCTCACCCGCCGGCTGTAGGGGCCGCCAAGTCGGGTGTGCATTGATGGCGTTGCGAGTGCAACTATGGCGGCGAAGTCGCCAAAATCCCGCCGCCCACGCACACCCGACGCCATCAGCGCACACTGAACGCCACCAGCGCACGCTCGACCGGACGTCGCCTGACAGACTGACCGCCATGGGAACCAATCAGCGCGCGAGCATCGTCATGTCGGAAGACGAAATCGCCGACTTCGTCGTCAAGAGCCGCACCGGAACGCTGGCCACCGTCGGCCCCGACGGCCAGCCGCATCTGACCGCAATGTGGTACGCCGTCGTGGACGGAGAAATCTGGCTGGAAACCAAGGCCAAGTCGCAGAAGGCGGTCAACCTCAAACGGGATCCGCGGGTGAGCTTCCTGATCGAGGACGGCGACACCTACGACACACTGCGTGGGGTCTCATTCGAGGGCGTCGCGGAGATCGTCGACGATCCCGACGTGTCGCACCGCGTCGGGGTCAGCGTGTTCGAGCGCTACACCGGGCCCTACACCGACGAGATGAAGCCCTTCGTGGAGCAGATGATGAACAAGCGCGTCTGCGTGCGCATCGTCGCTCAGCGCGCGCGGTCATGGGATCACCGCAAACTCGGCCTGCCGGCCATGCCGGTGGGTGGGTCCACGGCACCAGCCGTGTTGGGAACCGGTCAATAGTTTTGTAGCCCCGATGGGATTCGAACCCACGCTACCGCCGTGAGAGGGCGGCGTCCTAGGCCGCTAGACGACGGGGCCAGACACGATCCGAGGTGTCAGCATAGCTCACACGTCAAAGGCCACCTAATCGCTTGAGGTGGCGAGATTTTGCTGGGGTACCAGGACTCGAACCTAGAATGGCTGAACCAGAATCAGCTGTGTTGCCAATTACACCATACCCCATTGGCTGCCTAAAACCGCTGGTCAGCGGTCACTCTGAGCGATAACGCGCCGCTCCGGGGACCGCCGCTGCCAGCCGTTGTCGGCCTTTGCGAACCGCAGTGCAGACTACCAAAGACTCGGCACACAATCCGCACGCGATGTCTTCGCCTAGCCGCCGACCGTTTCGCGTGCGGCGCGTAACCGCTGCAGGCTGCGCTCACGGCCCAGCAGCTCCAGCGATTCGAACAATGGCGGGCTCACGGTCGTTCCGGTGGCCGCAACCCTGATCGGACCGAAGGCCTTGCGCGGTTTGAGGCCCAAATCCTCGATGAGGGTCGTCTTGAGCGCGGGCTCGATCTGGGCTGTCGTCCACTCCGACAGGCCGTCCAGCGCGGCCAGCGCGGCGTCCAGCACGGCGACCGCCTCCGGGCCGAGCTCCTTGGCGGCGGCCTTGGGATCGATGCCGTACTCGTCGTCGTTGAGGAACTTCAGCAGCTCCCACGCGTCGGCGAGCACCACGATGCGCGTCTGCACCAGGTCGGCGGCGGTGGCGAACGCCGGATCGTCCAACCCGAGGCGGTGGCCGTGCACGTCGAAGTAGTCGCGCAGCCGGCCCACGAAGTCGGCCGGCTCGAGCATCCGGATGTGCTCGGCGTTGAGCGCGTCGGCCTTTTTCTGGTCGAACCGCGCGGGGTTGGAGTTGACGTCGACGACGTCGAACGCGGCCACCATCTCGTCGAGACTGAACAGGTCGTGGTCGTCGGCGATGGCCCAGCCCAGCAGCGCCAGATAATTGAGCAGCCCCTCCGGGATGAAGCCCCGGTCGCGGTGCGCGAACAGGTTCGACTGCGGGTCGCGCTTGGACAGTTTCTTGGTCCCCTCCCCCAACACCGTTGGCAGGTGGGCGAACTCCGGGACGCGCTCGGCGACGCCGATCCGAATCAGCGACTGATAGAGCGCCAGCTGGCGTGGGGTGGACGGCAGCAAGTCCTCGCCCCGCAGCACATGGGTGATCCTCATCAGCGCGTCGTCGCACGGGTTGACCAAGGTGTACAACGGATCTCCGTTGGCGCGGGTCAGCGCGAAGTCGGGCACGCTGCCGGCGGCGAAGTTCGTGGGCCCCCGCACCAGGTCGTTCCAACCGAGGTCTTGGTCGGGCATCCGCAGCCGCACCACCGGCTTGCGCCCCTCGGCGAGGAACGCGGCCCGCTGGGCGTCGGTGAGTTGCCGGTCGAAGTTGTCGTATCCCAGTTTCGGGTTGCGGCCCGCCGCGATGTGGCGCGCCTCAACCTCTTCCGGGGTCGAGAACGCGTAGTAGGCCTCGCCCGCTTCGAGTAGCTTGGCCACCACGTCGCGGTAGATCTCCTTGCGCTGCGATTGGCGGTACGGGCCGTAGGGCCCGCCGACCTCGGGCCCCTCGTCCCAGTCCAAGCCGAGCCAACGCAGCGCGTCCAGCAGCGCCAAATAGCTTTCCTCGCTGTCGCGTTCGGCGTCGGTGTCCTCGATCCGGAACACGAACGTGCCACCCGTGTGCCGGGCGTAGGCCCAGTTGAACAGCGCGGTGCGGACCATTCCGACGTGCGGCGTGCCGGTGGGCGAGGGGCAGAACCGGACCCGGACTTTCGCTTCCGCCGTCACGACTTGCCCTTACGGACCACGGGATTGGACAGGGTGCCGATGCCCTCGATGGTGATCGACACCGTGTCGCCGTCCTCGATCGGGCCGACCCCGGCCGGCGTTCCGGTGAGGATCAGGTCGCCGGGCAGCAGGGTCATCACGGCCGAAATCCATTCGACGATGGCGCCGACGTCATGGATCATCAGCGAGGTGCGGCTGTGTTGCTTCACTTCGCCGTTGACCTCGGTTCGGATTTCGAGATCCGCCGGGTCGACATCGGTGACGATCCACGGTCCCACCGGGCAGAAGGTGTCGTGTCCCTTCGCCCGCGTCCACTGGCCGTCGGCCTTCTGTTGATCGCGGGCCGAGACGTCGTTGCCGACGGTGTAGCCCAGGATGCTGTCGGCCGCCTCGGCGGCCGTGACGTCCTTGCAGGGCCGGCCGATGACCACGGCCAGCTCGCCCTCGAAATGCACGGGTGATGCGTTGGCCGGCAACCGAATCGGCACATTCGGGCCGACGATCGCCGTGTTGGGCTTGAGGAAGATGATCGGATCTTGCGCGGCCGGACCGGTGAGCTCGGTCATCTCCGCGATGTGATCGGTGTAGTTCTTGCCGATGCAAACCACCTTGCTGGCCAGTATCGGGGCCAGCAGCCGCACGTCGGGCAGCGGCCACGAGCGGCCGGTGAAGTTCGGCGTGCCAAACGGATGCTCGGCGATCTCGCGGGCAATCATCGCGGCGGGATCGGTGAGTTCGCCCTCGATGCTGACGAAGGCGACACCGTCGGGGCTGGCGATTCGACCAAGGCGCATTTCGTTGAGCCTACTAATGAGCGGTTGCCTCATCGCAATGGCAGCAGGCACACGAGTATTACCAGCGGTTTTGCCGCGTATGCAAGCATGGGGGATGCAGACCGGGACGGCCGCGACGCGGGACCTGGGCGCGGGCGCGCGCTGGTCCATCATGGTCGTATCGCTGGTGGCCACCGCGAGCTCCTTCCTCTTCGTCAATGGCGTCGCGTTCCTGATCCCCTCGCTGCAATCGGCGCGGGGAATCCCGCTCGACGAAGCCGGTCTGTTGTCCTCGATGCCCAGCTGGGGCATGGTCGTCACGCTGGTGCTGTGGGGTTACGTCCTGGACCGGGTGGGCGAGCGTCTGGTGATGGCCGCGGGTTCGGCGCTCACCGCGGTGGCGGCCTACGCCGCGGCCTCGGCGCATTCGATGGTGCTCATGGCCGCCTATTTGTTTCTCGGCGGCATGGCGGCCGCGAGCTGCAACACCGCCGGCGGGCGGCTGGTGTCGGCGTGGTTCCCGCCGCACCAACGCGGCCTCGCGATGGGCTTCCGCCAAACCGCGCAGCCCCTTGGAATCGCCTTGGGAGCGCTGGTGATTCCCGAACTGGCCGAGCACGGACCGAGTACCGGGCTCAGGTTCACGGCGTTGGCGTGCGCCCTGGGAGCGGCGGCCAGCGCGGTCGGCATCATCGACCCGCCGCGCAAGCCGCGGGAGAAAGCCACCGACACCGAACTCGCCAGCCCCTACCGAGGGTCGTTGACGCTGTGGCGAATTCACACGGTCGCCGGTCTGATGATGGTGCCGCAGACGGTGACCGTCACGTTCATGCTGGTGTGGCTGATCAAGAATCTGAACTGGTCGGTCGCGGCCGCCGGCAGTTTGGTCACCCTCTCGCAGCTGCTGGGTGCCATCGGCCGCGTCTTGGTGGGCCGCTGGTCCGACCGGATCGGTTCGCGAATGCGCCCGGTGCGTCTCATCGCGGGCGCGGCCGCCGTCACGCTGTTCCTGTTGGCCTGGGCCGATTCCCTGAATTCGAGCTTTCAGGCGCCGCTGATGGTGGCCATCTCGGTGATCGCCGTCCTCGACAACGGGCTGGAGGCCACGGCCATCACCGAATTCGCCGGCCCGTTCTGGAGTGGGCGCGCCCTGGGCATCCAGAACACCACCCAACGGGTGATGGCCGCCGCGGCGCCACCGCTGTTCGGCGCCTTGATCACCGCCGCGAAATATCCGAACGCGTGGATATTGTGCGGACTGTTCCCGGTGATCGCGGTGCCCTTGGTTCCCGCGCGCCTGCTCCCGCCCGGCCTGGAAACTACAGCGCGGAGGCAATCCGTTCGCCGACTTCGGTGGTGGCGAGCCGTTCGCTCCCACGCGCTGCCAGATAGGCCCCGACGGCCCGATCCACCCGGCTAGCGGCGGCGTCCTCGCCGATATGGGCGAGCAGCAACGCCACCGACATGATCGCCGCGGTCGGGTCGGCGATGCCCTGGCCCGCGATGTCCGGCGCGCTGCCGTGCACCGGCTCGAACATCGACGGGTTGGTCCGCGTGGCGTCGATATTCCCGCTGGCGGCCAACCCAATTCCGCCACACACCGCCGCCGCCAAGTCGGTGATGATGTCGCCGAACAGGTTGTCGGTGACGATCACGTCGAAGCGTCCCGGGTCGGTCACCATGAAGATGGTGGCGGCGTCGACGTGTTGGTACGCGACTTCGACGTCGGGGTACTGCTCCCCGACCTCGGCCACGATGCGCGCCCACAGCTTGCCGGCGAACGTCAGCACGTTGGTCTTGTGCACCAGCGTCAGGTGCTTGCGGCGGCGCTGCGCGCGCTCGAATGCGTCAGCCACGACGCGGCGCACACCGAAGGCGGTGTTCAGGCTCACCTCGGTGGCAACCTCGTTGGGCGTGCCGGTGCGGATGGCGCCGCCGGTGCCGGTGTAGGGACCCTCGGTTCCCTCACGCACCACCACGAAATCGATGTCGGGGTTTCCGGCGAGGGGGCTTGCCACACCGGGATACAGGCGGCCCGGTCGCAGGTTGACGTGATGATCGAGCTCAAACCGCAGGCGCAGCAACAGACCCCGCTCCAGCACGCCGCTGGGCACCGACGGATCGCCGATCGCGCCGAGCAGGATGGCGTCGTGCTGGCGCAGTTCGGCGAGCACCGATTCCGGCAAGAGCTCACCGCTGGCGTGAAAACGCCGGGCGCCCAAGTCGTATTCGGTCTTCTCCACACCGGGCAGCACCGCGTCGAGCACCTTGAGGGCTTCGGCAGTGACTTCCGGCCCGATACCGTCGCCGCCGATAACAGCGAGCTTCACTGCGCCGCCCCCTCATCACCACGTTCTGCATGGTCGCCGGCGCGCCTCACGACAGATCAACCACCTCAAGCTTGTTGGCGCCCACCGCCGAACCGATCTCCGATCGCACCTCGTTCGGCACGTCCCGGTCCAGCCGCAGCAGGATCGTCGCGCCCGGGCCCTCGGCGTCCTCGGACAGTTGAGCGGCCTGGATGTTCACGCCGGCCGAGCCGAGCAGGGTGCCGATCTTGCCCAGTGCCCCGGGCTGGTCGACGTAGTTGATCACCAGGTTGGTGCCGCGGGCGCGCAAATCGAAGTTGCGGCCGTTGATCTGGACGATCTTCTCCACCAACTGCGGCCCCGACAGCGTGCCGGCCACGTTGACGGCGCTGCCGTCCGCGGCGACCGCGCGCACGTCGACGACGCTGCGGTGGTTCGGGCTCTCCGAGGCCGTGGTGAGCTCCGCGGTGACGCCGCGCTCGTCGGCCAGCGCCGGTGCGTTGACGAACGTGACCGGCCCCTCGACCACCGCCGAGAACAGTCCGCGCAGAGCCGAAAGCTTCAGCACCTCAACGTCTTCGGATGCCAGCTCGCCGCGCACTTGCACCGACACCGAAACGGGCGGCCCGGCGGACAGCGAGGCGGCCAGCACGCCGAGCTTGCGCACCAGGTCCAGCCAGGGCGCCACCTCTTCGTTGACCACGCCGCCACCGACGTTGACGGCGTCCGGCACGAATTCCCCGGCCAGCGCGAGCTTCACGCTTTCGGCTACGTCGGTGCCCGCCCGGTCCTGGGCCTCGGACGTCGATGCGCCGAGGTGCGGGGTGACCACCACCTGTGGCAGCTCGAACAGCGGGCTGTCGGTGCACGGCTCTTTGGCGAAGACCAAGCCGGGCGTCATCATCGTCAACGCCGCCCGCGGCGGCCTGATCGACGAGGCCGCGCTGGCCGAGGCGGTGAGCAGCGGCCACGTCCGGGCGGCCGGTCTCGACGTCTTCGCCAAAGAGCCGTGCACCGACAGCCCGCTGTTCGAGCTGCCACAGGTGGTGGTCACCCCGCACCTCGGCGC
>NZ_LZJB01000445.1:0-15180 GCF_001666895.1 Mycobacterium sp. E3298 | reverse complement strand
CCAGATCGTTGACGTCGTCCATCGCGCCCACGGCGGGCCGTTCCGCACCCTCCGGCGTCTCGAACATCCGGGCCAGCTGTCGGCGGGGCGCATGCACGGTTACTGGGCGTTGCACGAGGGTTGTCTGCAGTTGCGCGGGGAAGCGGGGGAGCGGCAGGTATCGCGTCGCCCGGACGTCGGCGTCGTGTCGGTCGGCGGCGGGCCCGTCGCCGGCTGCATGTTGCTCACATGCTGAAATCCCCTGCGCCCGAACGCCGTTGGGCTTGATATGAGTACCGGCCTCGCGAACAAACTGGCTTCCGGAATCGCGCGGGACCTCGAGGCGGAGATCGTTCGCCGCGGTTGGGCCATCGGCGAATCGCTCGGTTCCGAGCACGCGTTGCAAGAGCGCTTCGGGGTGAGCCGCTCGGTCCTGCGCGAGGCCGTCCGGCTCGTCGAACACCATCAGGTCGCCCGCATGCGCCGCGGGCCCGGTGGCGGTCTGATCATCTGCGAGCCCGATGCGGGGCCCGCCACCCGCGCCGTCGTGATCTATCTCGAATACCTCGGCACCACCCTGGGCGACCTGCTCAACGCGCGCCTTGTGCTCGAACCGCTGGCGGCTTCGCTGGCCGCGGAACGGATCGACGAGGCGGGCATCGCCCGGTTGCGGGCGGTGCTGCGGGGCGAAGAGGAGTGGAGGCCCGGGCTCCCCACGCCGCGGGACGAGTTCCATATCGCGTTGGCCGAGCAATCGAAAAACCCGGTCCTGCAACTCTTTGTCAACGTGCTGATTCGCCTCACCACCCGGTATGCCCTGCAGTCGCGGACCGACTCGGCCTCCGAGGCCACCGAGGCGATCGACCGGATGCACATCGACCACTCCGAGCTCGTCGAGGCCGTCACCGCCGGCGACTCGGCGCGCGCCAAAACGCTCAGCCAGCGGCACGTCGAGGCCGTGACCGCGTGGCTACAGCACCACCACCCCGGCGCCCCGAGCCGGCGGCGCAAGCCGCGGCCGCTCAACATCGAGGTGCCCCGCGGCAAGCTGGCGGAGATGCTGGCGGCCACGATCGGCGACGACATCGCCGCCAGCGGCTGGCAGGTCGGATCCGTCTTCGGCACCGAGACGGCCCTTCTCGAGCGGTACCGGGTGAGCCGCGCGGTGCTCCGGGAAGCGGTGCGGCTGCTCGAATATCACTCGATCGCGCACATGCGCCGCGGGCCCGGTGGCGGCCTCGTCATCGCCAGGCCCCGGGCGCAGGCCAGCATCGACACCATTGCCTTATACCTGCAGTACCGCGACCCGAGTCGCGAAGACCTCCGTTGCGTCCGGGACGCCATCGAGATCGACAACGTCGCCAAGGTCGTCAAGCGGTGCGGCGAACCGGAAGTGGCCGCCTTTGTGGCCGCGCATCGGTCCGACGTCGAGGAAACGCCCGGCGATGTGGCGGACGCCTCGGCGGAGGAGTTTCGGTTTCACGTCGGACTGGCCCAGCTGGCCGGCAACACGCTGCTCGACCTGTTTCTGCGCATCATCGTCGAGTTGTTCCGGCGGCACTGGTCCAGCACAGGCCAGGCGCCGCCGACCTGGGCGGACGTCCTGGCCGTTCACCACGCTCACCAGCGGATTGCCGACGCGATCGAGGCCGGTGACGAGAGCCTGGCCCGCTACCGCGTCCGCCGTCATCTGGACGCGGCCGCCTCCTGGTGGCTTTAGCGAATACTGAGTTCTCAGATGTGATCTGCAGCTCGGTATAGCGAAGGCCCGCCGCGGGTATTGAGGAGGGAGAACTTAACGGCCGGTCCAGCAGGGGGTTGGCATTCAGTGATCGAAAGCGAGAGTCCTGGAGTGACGACGGGGACCGAAATTGGCCAGCTCGGCTTCGTCCACTCCGCACTCATCTACCAATCCCAGCAGGAGTACCTGGATTTCGTCACCCGCTTCGTCAGCGACGGGTTGGCGATGGACGAGGCGGTACTGGTTGCGGTGCCGTCCGACAAGTTGGCCTTGCTGCACGACGCGCTCGGCCCGGGCGAGCTGCCGGGCGATCTCCAACTGCTCGACATCACCGAGGCGGGGCGCAACCCGAGCCGATTCATGGCCATGGAGGGGTCTTTCGTCGACGACCACCCCGACCGGCGGGTGCGCATCGTCAGTCAACTCGCCTGGCCCGGCCGCACCGAGGAAGAGTTGGTCGCCTGCGTGGAGCACGAGGCGCTGGTCAACGGGGCCATGGACGGCTACCAGGTGACCGGGCTGTGCCTCTACGACGGAAGCCGGCTCGACGACGATCTGCTCGCGGACGTGCGGGCGACACACCCTCTGCTGTGGCGGGGCGGCGCCCTGCAGCGCAGCGCCGACTACGCGCCCGATGCCGCCTTGCAGCGCTGCAACCGGCCGCTGCCCGCCAAGCCGGGGGCCGTCACCTACACGGTGAGCAAGTCGGCGGACCTCAGTCCCGCACGGTCCTTCGCCGTCAACTACGCCGGATGGATTGGCTTGTCGCAGGACGGAATCGAAGATCTGCAACTGGTCGCCACCGAGCTGGCCAGCAACAGCTTGATGTACACCGACGGAGCCTGTCAGCTCGCCTTCTGGCGAGACGACGGATACCTGGTCTGCGAGGCGCGCGACACCGGGTGCTTCGAGGATCCGCTCGTAGGCCGGCTGGACCCGGGGCCGTGCGGTCCCGCCAGCCGGGGACTTTATCTGGTCAACGCCATCTCGGACCTGGTGCGCACACATACGACGCCCAGCGGTACGACCATTCAGGCGTATCTGCGGTTCGAGCCGTCGGCCGGGCCGACCGGATGACGCAAGCGGCCCCCGGGAATCGCTTCCCGAGGGCCGCCTGAAAATCAGTTAGAGGCCGCCGACAATCCCGCCGACCGTACCCAAAATACCGCCACTACCGCCGCCGACCGTGCCGCCGAGCAGTCCACCGCTGCCGGCCGCTGAGGAAGCACATCCAGTCGGGAGTAATAACACCGCGGCCAACCCGACGGCCACGGTGGCTGATTTAAGAGATTTCCTGATGCTCTTTGCCTTCATGATGAGCCTTCTTTCATCATTCCTTCGAGGGGTTGTTGCACAGCCGTTGAACGACTGTTGCCCTCGCCTCATACCCCCTGTTGCACACACGTAAACCAAAATTTCTTGAGAATTTCGCGACGGGTCGCCGCGTTATGACCCGAGGCGGAACTTGCACGTCAGGGCCGTGTAGGGCTAAAGTCTGCGCTCGTGCGTCTTCTCGATCGAGCCGTAGTAGCTAGCGCCCGCAGCGGGGTCTGACCCAGACCGACCCCCCGCTGTGGGTCGGAAGCTACTGCCGTCGGTCACTCCTTTCGACCGAAGAAGACCGGCACCATGACCATTCCCGAGCGGCTCGCTCAATCCAGTACTCCGGCCCCCGCCACGGCGGTGTTCGCCCGGGAGTTCGGCGCCCCGCTGCCCCGCGGCCTGCGGGAGCAGGCGGGCGCGATGTCCTGGGATGATTTCGTCGCGACCTACGCCCACGCGGGCGGGCCCGTCCGGCTGGGCAGCTGGGCCTGCACCGACACCGAGAGGCGGCCGGGGCCGCAGGCCCGCAACTTCCGGGCCGTGATCGCCGTCGGTGACCGCATCAGCACCTCGACCGCCGGCGGCAGCGGCCCGATCGCGGCGTTGAGCGCGATGCTGCACGATCACGGAATCCCGGTGGAGATCGTCAAGTTTCATCAGCTGGGCTCCGGCGGCCGCACGGTCACGTTTGTCTGCGGGAGCAACGGGGCCCGCGCCGAATGGGCGATGGGCTGGTCGGACGATTCGACGCAGTCGGCGCTGCGTGCGGTGGTCGCCTGCGCTAACCGCCTGCTCGCCTGAGGCCTACAGGGGGCGCAGCACGATCGGCATGCCGTCCATCGGGATGGGGATGGTGCGGTAGTCCCACTTCGACTCGTAGCCCGGCCGGGGCAGCTCGAGCCGGTAGCGACGCAGCAGCCGATGCATGATCGTCTTGACCTCCAACTGGCCGAAAACCATGCCGATGCACTTGTGCGCGCCGCCGCCGAACGGAGTCCACGCGTACCGGTGCCGCTTGTGTTCGTTGCGCGGCTCGGTGAACCGTTCCGGGTCGAACTTCAACGGGTCGGTCCAGATCTCGGGTAGCAGGTGGTTCACCCCCGGAAACGCGGTGACGTTGGTGCCCTTCGGTAGGTAGTGGCCCAGCAGTTCGGTGTCGCGCACCGTCCGGCGCATGGCCCACTGCACCGGGGTCACCAGCCGGATCGACTCGTTCATCACCAGATCCAGCGATTCCAGCTTCTCCAGCGATTCGATGTCGAGCGGTCCATCCCCGAGGCGGTCGGACTCGTCGCGGCAGCGCTGCTGCCACTGCGGATTCGCGGCGAGCTGGTAAGCCATGTTCGTCGCGGTGGTGGTGGACGTGTCGTGCGCGGCCATCATCAAGAAGATCATGTGGTTGACGATGTCCTCGTCGGAGAAGCGGTTGCCGTCTTCGTCCTCGGTCTGGCACAACACGGTCAGCAGGTCGCTGCCGTCCTTGCCGCGGCGCTCCTTGACTCGTTCGTCGAAGTAGTTCTCCAGCAGTTGTCGGGCCCGGACTCCGCGCCACCACGTGAACGGCGGCACCGGGTTGCGAATGATCGCATTGCCGGCCCGGACGGTCATGGTGAACGCCCTGTTCACCTTGGTCACCAGCTCACGATCGGTGCCGGGCTCGTGGCCCATGAACACCATCGACGCGATGTCGAGGGTGAGCTCCTTCATCGCCGGGTAGAGCAGGAAGCGCGGGTCGTCGATCACCCAGTCGTCGGCGGTGACCTGCGACACCACCCTGTCCATGTGCTCGACGTAACCGGCGAGCCGGGAGCGGATGAACGCCTCCTGCATGATTCGCCGGTGGAACAGGTGCTCTTCGAAGTCAAGCAGCATCAGGCCGCGCTTGAAGAAGGCGCCGATCACCGGGGTCCAGCCCTGCTGGGAGTAGTCCTTATTGCGGTTCGAGTAGAGCTCCTGGGCGGCGTCGGGGCCCAGCGCCGCGACGAACGGCAGGAGGGGAGAGTCGCCGAAGACGAGCGGCCCTTTGGTCTGGTACAGGAACATCAGGTAATCCGGGCCGCCGCGCAGCATCTCGATGAGGTGCCCGATCACCGGCAGCCCCGCGTCACCCACCACCGGTTTGAGCCCGCTGCCCGGCGGCGGCTGGGCCAACACGTGTTCGGGGAACTGGACGGTGCGCAGCTTGCGCTCCGCGACGCCCATGCCGGGAAAGTTGTTGACCGATGGGGTGAACCGGCGCCGCGCCTGGTCCAACAGGTATTGCGGGGTGCTGATGGTGGCGGTCATAGACGCTCCTTTGCGCGTTCCCTCCGAGGTGACAGCCGTCACTGTCTAATAACCTTCGGAAAAAACTTGACGGCTGTCAAGTTTGCTTTTTTCCCGGCGTGGTGCAAGGTCGGGGAATGAGCAGCCACCCCGCCACCCCGGAACCGGGCGGGCAACGGCGCGGCGACAAGCAGCGCCAGGCGATCCTGCAGGCGGTGCGGGAACTGCTGCAGGAGAAGCCATTCGCTGAGCTGTCGGTCAGCAGCATCAGTGTGCGGGCGGGGGTGGCGCGGTCCGGCTTCTACTTCTATTTCGATTCCAAGTACGCCGTTCTCGCCCAGTTGATGGCCGAGGCCGCCGAGGAACTCGAAGAACTCACCCAGGATTTCGCGCCGCGGGAGCCGGGGGAGTCCCCCGAGCAGTTCGCCAAACGCATGGTCGGCAGCGCGGCGGCCGTCTACGCGCACAACGACCCGGTGATGACCGCCTGCAACGAGGCGCGCAACACCGACGTCGAGATCCGCAACCTGATGGATCGGCAGTTCGACGCGGTGCTGGGCCAGATCGTCGCGATCGTGGAGGCCGAGATGAAGGCGGGGACCGCCCACCCGATCAGCGACGACCTGCCCACCCTGATCCGCACCCTGGCCGGTACCACCGCGCTGATGCTGACCGGCGATCCGATCCTGGCCGGCCGCGACAGCGATCTCGACCGCCGCGTGCACGTGCTCGAGCGGTTGTGGCTGCACGCGCTCTGGGGCGGGCGTCCGTAGGGCGCTACCGCCGGTATCGTCACCGCAATGGGGCAGCAGGGGTACTTCGCAGGCAAACGGTGTCTGGTCACCGGCGCGGCCAGCGGCATCGGCCGTGCCACCGCGTTGCGGCTGGCCGCGGAGGGCGCCGAGCTCTATCTGACCGACCGGGACCGCGACGGGCTCGAGCAGACCGTGGCCGACGCGCGCGCCCTGGGCGCGGAAGTGCCCGCGCACCGGGCCCTCGACATCGCGGACTACGACGTGGTGGCGTCGTTCGCCGCCGACATCCATCGCGACCACCCGAGCATGGACGTCGTGCTCAACATCGCCGGAGTCTCCGCCTGGGGCACCGTCGACCGGCTGAGCCACGATCAGTGGAGCAAGATGATCGCGATCAACCTGATGGGTCCGATCCACGTCATCGAGACGTTCGTCCCGCCGATGGTGGCGGCCCGCAACGGCGGGCACCTGGTCAACGTGTCGTCGGCGGCCGGTTTGGTTGCGCTGCCGTGGCATGCCGCTTACAGCGCAAGCAAATACGGACTGCGCGGGCTGTCGGAGGTGCTGCGCTTCGACCTGGCCCGGCACCGCATCGGCGTGTCGGTCGTGGTGCCGGGCGCGGTCAACACCCCGCTGGTCCAAACCGTCGAGATCGCCGGCGTGGACCGCGAAGACCCCAAGGTCGCGCGCTGGGTGAACCGCTTCAGCGGCCACGCCGTCTCGCCGGAGAAGGCGGCCGCGAAGATCTTGGCGGGCGTCGCCAAAAACCGCTACCTGATCTATACGTCGCCGGACATCCGGGCGCTGTACGCGTTCAAACGACTGGCCTGGTGGCCCTACAGCGTGGCCATGCGTCAGGTCAATGTGGTGTTCACCCGCGCGCTGCGGCCCGCCCCCGCACCGCTAGTCTCCCATGGCCAGTTCGAGGCGCACCCCGAGCAGCCGAACCGGGCGGTCGAGCTCGAATAGGTCCAGCACGCGCAGCGCCGCCGCCACGATGGTGTCGCGACCGGTGGTCGGTGCTTCCAGCTTGCGGATCTTGGTGCGGGTGTAGAACGTCGCGGTTCGCACGGTGACCGCGACCCGGGTCACGATGCGGCCGGAGGCGAGGACGTCCGCCAACGCCTGTTCGGCCAATTGCTTTACGGCAGAATCTATTTCGGAGCGGTCGGTGAGGTCGCGCGGGAAGGTGACGACGTGGCTGCGCGAGCGCGGGACCCACGGCTCGGCGCTGACTTGCGCGTCACCGCCGCCCTTGGCCAGCAGGAGCAGCCACAGTCCGGTGCGTGGGCCGAACGCGGACGTCAACAACTCGGCATCGCTGTGTGCGAGCTCCCAGACCGTCGTTATCCCCAGCGCCGCAAGCTTTTTCGTCGTCTTCGGGCCCACGCCCCACAAGGCGTCGACCGGACGGTCCGCCATCACGGTCATCCAGTTCGCGTCGGTGAGCGTGAAGATGCCCGCCGGTTTGGCGAAGCCGGTCGCGACCTTGGCGCGCTGCTTGTTGTCGCTGATCCCCACCGAACACGACAGCCCGGTTTCCGACGCGATGACGGTCCGGATATCTTCGGCGACCCCGATCGGGTCGGCCCCCGCCACCCCGACGTACGCCTCGTCCCAACCCCACACCTCGACCGGGTGTCCCAGGTCGCGCAGCAACCCCATCACCTGTTCGGAGGCCGCGTCGTAGGCGGCGGCATCCGACGGCAGGAACGTCGCCTCGGGGCAGCGGCGCGCGGCCGTACGCAACGGCATGCCGGCGCGGACGCCGAATTCCCGGGCCTCATAGGAGGCGCAGGTGACCACCTTGCGCGGTTCGGTCGGGTCGCCGCTGCCGCCGACGATGACCGGCAGCCCGACCAGCTCGGGATGGCGGCGCAACTCGACCGACGCCAGAAACTGATCGAGGTCGACGTGCAGGACCCAGAGCGGTGCCGGCGGCGCGGTCATTCCGCTATCGCCCACAAAGCTTGCGCGCCACGCTTTCCCATGCGTCGCCCAACGTCTCCAGGGTGTGGCCGCGCTCGTCGAGCTGGTGCTCGACATAGTTCACGTGGAGGAGGGCCAGCAGGGCATCGGTCTGAGCGTCGAGGTCGCCGGTGGAGTGTGCCGCCTCGAGCAACACCCGGATGTGGGTGTGGTGCACGAGGACGGGCGCGCTGTAGCGAGTTTGCGGATCGCGGTGGGCCTCCGACAGCAGTTCGCGATGGGCGTGCGCGAATCCGATGCGCTCCCGGCCGAACGCCACCAGTCGGTCGATCGGCGGGGCGTCGGGTCCCAGGGGAGGCGGGCCGAACAGGAAGGCCTGCTGGCTGGCTCGCTCGTCCTCGTCGAGCAGCACCATCATCAGGCCGGCGCGGCTGCCGAACCGGCGAAACAACGTGCCCTTGCCGACGCCGGCGGCGGCCGCGACGTCGTCCATGGTGACCGCGTCCGCGCCGCGTTCGGCGATCAGCCTGCGGGCCGCGTCCAACAGGAGGGCGCGGTTGCGTGCCGCGTCGCCCCGCTCCGGCTGGGCTGCCTGGAGTTGGTAGACGGGCAGTTCGCCCAACCGCTCGACACTGCTCATCCCTGTACTTTAACGCGGCGGGAATAGAACCGGACTGTAGTCCGGTTGTGTGTGCGAGGATGGAGACCAACGAATGAAGGGACACAGAACGGTGGCAGACAACATCAAGGTCTTGGCGTTAGTGGGGAGCCTGCGCACGGCGTCGATCAATCGTCAGATCGCCGAACTGGCGGCCGACATCGCCCCCGAAGGCGTCAGCGTGACGGTGTTCGAAGGGCTGGCGGAGCTGCCGTTCTACAACGAGGAGATCGACGACGCGATGAACACCGACGCGCCGCCGCTGGCCCCGGTGGCCGCGCTGCGCACCGCGGCGGCCGACGCCGACGCCGCCCTGGTGGTCACGCCGGAATACAACGGCAGCATCCCGGCCGTCATCAAGAACGCGATCGACTGGCTGTCCCGCCCGTTCGGCAACGGCGCGCTGAAGGGCAAGCCGCTGGCGGTCATCGGGGGGTCCTTCGGCCAGTACGGCGGCGTATGGGCCCACGACGAAACCCGTAAGTCGTTCGGCATCGCCGGCGCCCGCGTGGTCGAGTCGATCAAGCTCTCGGTGCCGTTCAAAACGCTCGAGGGCAAGGCCCCCGCGGAGCACGGCGAGCTCTCGGACAACGTGCGCGATGCCCTAGGGAAGCTGGCCGCCGAAGTCGCCTGATTGGCAGAAGTCAACAAGCCGATCGCCGGGCGACCAGCAGGGTTGCCGCAATCGGATAGCCGAAGCCGCCAGCCCTCGCTGGCGGCTTTGCTAGTGGTCGCCCGGACGGCCTGGCCCGGGGCGGCATCGGTGCGCGTTGACGGGGCTTGTCGGTGGTCGGTGATACAACGATTCGCATGCGCGGCTTCGAGGAAGATTGTGACCTGCGACACGCCGGGCGTGTCCGCCGCGGAAGCCTTACGACCAGCGAATTTCAGAATTGTTATTCCGAACATGTTGTATCTCGACATCTTGTCAGCCACTAGGTGTAGTGTTTCGAGCACCGGCAGATCCCAGGTTCACCAGGCCGACCGGGCCCTGGTTCACCACCCGAAATCGGCACACAGGTCATTCGACCCCGACGGCCGCAGGACGGGAACGTGGGGGCTTGACGGGCCGCTGAAACACAGCAAAGACAGCGTTTGTTGCAGTACCCGAGTAGTTGCCAGTCCGTTACAAGTCCCACCTTCCGCAAAGGAGCGGCTTCCATGAGCATCACCGTGTACACCAAGCCGGCATGCGTGCAGTGCAGCGCCACGTTCAAGGCCCTGGACAAGCAGGGCGTCGGCTACGAGAAGGTCGACATCACGCTCGACAACGAGGCGCGTGACTACGTGATGGCATTGGGTTATCTGCAGGCCCCCGTGGTGGTGGCGGGCAACGACCACTGGTCGGGCTTCCGGCCGGACCGCATCAAGGCGCTCGCGGAATCGGCTCTCAGCGCTTAGCCGGACGTTAGGTAAGAAGGAGGTTGCGGTGCACTCGCGCAACCCAGGCTGGATGAGTGGCGACCCGCTTCGCCCGGGTGCGCCGCGCTTGCGATCGCCACTGGTCTATTTCTCCTCGGTGTCGGAGAACACCCATCGCTTCGTGGAGAAGCTGGGTGTTCCCGCCACACGGATACCGCTGCATGGGCGCATCGAGGTCGACGAGCCGTACGTGCTGATCCTGCCCACCTACGGCGGCGGCCGGGCCACCCCGGACCTCAATGCCGGTGGCTATGTCCCCAAGCAGGTCATCGCATTCCTGAACAACGAGCAGAACCGGTCGTTGATCCGCGGTGTCATCGCCGCGGGCAACAACAACTTCGGTGCCGAATTCGCCTATGCGGGCAACGTGATCTCCCGCAAATGCGGCGTTCCGTACCTCTACCGCTTCGAACTGATGGGAACCCCGGACGACGTGGAAGCCGTCCGCGCGGGCTTGGAAGAATTCTGGAAGGAACAGACGTGCCACCAACCGTCACTGCAGAGCCTGTAACGTCCGGCGCGCACGCGTTGCCCGGTGAGACGGACTACCACGCGCTGAACGCGATGCTGAATCTGTACGACGCGGACGGCAAGATTCAGTTCGACAAGGACGTGTTGGCCGCGCGCGAGTACTTCTTGCAGCACGTCAACCAGAACACCGTCTTCTTCCACAATCAGGACGAGAAGATCGACTACCTGATCCGCGAGAACTATTACGAGCGTGAGGTTCTCGACCAGTACTCGCGCAACTTCGTCAAGTCGCTGCTGGACCGCGCCTACGCCAAGAAGTTCCGCTTCCCGACGTTCCTGGGCGCGTTCAAGTACTACACCTCCTACACGCTGAAGACGTTCGACGGGAAGCGCTACCTGGAGCGCTTCGAGGACCGCGTCGTCATGGTCTCGCTCACCCTTGCGGCCGGTGACACGGCCCTGGCCGAGAAGCTGGTGGACGAGATCATCGACGGCCGGTTTCAGCCGGCCACCCCGACGTTTTTGAACTCGGGCAAGAAGCAGCGCGGCGAGCCGGTGAGCTGCTTTCTGCTGCGCATCGAGGACAACATGGAGTCGATCGGGCGATCGATCAACTCCGCGCTGCAGCTGTCCAAGCGTGGCGGCGGGGTTGCGTTGCTGCTGACCAACATTCGCGAGCACGGCGCGCCGATCAAGAACATCGAGAACCAGTCCTCGGGCGTCATCCCGATCATGAAGTTGCTCGAGGACTCGTTCTCCTACGCCAATCAGCTGGGTGCGCGCCAGGGCGCCGGCGCGGTGTACCTGCATGCGCATCACCCCGACATCTACCGTTTCCTGGACACCAAGCGGGAGAACGCCGACGAGAAGATCCGGATCAAGACGCTCAGCCTCGGCGTGGTGATCCCCGACATCACCTTCGAGCTGGCCAAGAAGAACGAGGACATGTACCTGTTCTCGCCGTACGACGTCGAGCGGGTCTACGGCGTGCCGTTTGCCGACATCTCGGTGACCGAGAAGTACTACGAGATGGTCGACGACGCGCGCATCCGCAAGACGAAGATCAAGGCGCGGGAATTCTTCCAGACGCTGGCCGAGCTGCAGTTCGAGTCCGGTTACCCCTACATCATGTTCGAGGACACGGTGAACCGGGCCAACCCGATCGAGGGCAAGATCACCCACTCGAACCTGTGCTCGGAGATCCTGCAGGTGTCCACGCCGTCTGAGTTCAACGACGATCTGTCGTATTCCAAGGTGGGCAAAGACATTTCGTGCAACCTCGGCTCGCTGAACATCGCCAAGGCGATGGATTCGCCGGACTTCGCGCAGACGATCGAGGTGGCGATCCGAGCGCTGACCGCGGTGAGCGACCAGACGCACATCACGTCGGTGCCGTCGATCGAGCAGGGCAACAACGAGTCTCACGCGATCGGGCTGGGGCAGATGAACCTGCACGGCTACCTCGCCCGGGAGCGGATCTTCTACGGCTCCGAGGAAGGCATCGACTTCACCAACATCTACTTCTACACGGTGCTCTACCACGCGCTGCGGGCGTCGAACCGCATCGCCATCGAACGGGGCACGGCGTTCGGCGGTTTCGAGCGGTCGAAGTACGCCTCGGGCGAGTTCTTCGACAAGTACACCGAGCAGGTGTGGGAGCCGCAGACCGACAAGGTGCGTCAGCTGTTCGCCGACGCGGACATTCGCATCCCCACCCAGGACGACTGGAAGCGGCTGAAGGAGTCGGTGCAGGCGCACGGCATCTACAACCAGAACCTGCAGGCCGTCCCGCCGACAGGGTCGATCTCCTACATCAACCACTCGACCAGCTCGATCCACCCGATCGCCAGCAAGGTGGAGATCCGCAAGGAAGGCAAGATCGGCCGCGTCTATTACCCGGCGCCCTACATGACCAACGACAACCTGGAGTACTTCCAGGACGCCTACGAGATCGGCTACGAGAAGGTCATCGACACCTACGCCGCCGCCACCCAGCACGTCGACCAGGGGCTGAGCCTGACGCTGTTCTTCAAGGACACCGCCACCACCCGCGACGTGAACAAGGCGCAGATCTACGCCTGGCGCAAGGGAATCAAGACGCTCTACTACATCCGGCTGCGGCAGATGGCCTTGGAGGGAACCGAGGTCGAGGGCTGCGTGTCCTGCATGCTCTGACCGCCGGGTCGGGGCTCCGGCCGCCTGGTCTGCCCAGGTCAGGGGCTCGACGGCCGGCCCGGGGGGTATGGTGCATGACGTGGTGAGAATGCCTCGACCCTCCCGACCACCCCACCCCAGCGTCAAGCCGCCCGGGGCGAAGGTCGACGCGCGCAGCGAGCGTTGGCGCGAACACCGCAAGAAGGTGCGCGGCGAGATCGTGGATGCGGCCTTTCGCGCCATCGACCGCCTGGGCCCCGAGCTGAGCGTGCGGGAGATCGCCGAGGAGGCCGGCACGGCCAAGCCGAAGATCTACCGTCATTTCCACGACAAGTCCGACCTGTTCCAGGCCATCGGGGAACGGCTGCGCGACATGCTCTGGGCGGCGATCTTCCCGGCCATCGACCTGAAAACCGACTCGGCGCGTGAGGTGATCCGGCGCGCGGTCGACGAGTACGTCAACCTCGTCGATCTGCACCCCAACGTGCTGCGGGTCTTCATCCAGGGCCGCTCGGCCGCCAGCCCGCAGACCCTCAACGAGGGCCGCGGCATCACGCTGGCGATGGCGGATCTCTTCGACAACGAGCTGCGCGAAATGGAACTCGACCATGCGGCGTTCGAGCTGGCCGCGCACGCGGCCTTCGGCTCGGCCGCCTCGGCCACCGAATGGTGGCTGGGCCCCGACCCGCAAAGCGCGCGGCGCATGCCGCGCGACCAGTTCGTCGCGCACCTGACGACGATCATGGTCGGGGTCATCGTCGGCACCGCGGAGGTGCTCGGCATCGCGATGAACCCGGATCAGCCGGTGCACAGCGTGGTGCCCAGCAACCCCGCGGCCAGCTGAGGTCCTAAGCACGTTGACATCGCCGCAGCGATCGTCGACACTCGTGCCATTCGATACCCTGGGTACCGGGTATTTCTAGCAGGGAGATCGATCCACCGTGACCGACGTTGTGACACACGCCGAACCGACATCCGCACACCAGCCCGTGCACACCCGCGCCATCATCATCGGGACCGGGTTCTCCGGCCTGGGAATGGCGATCCGGCTGCAGCAGCAGGGTGTGGACTTCGTCATTCTGGAAAAGTTCGGCGACGTCGGCGGCACCTGGCGCGACAACAGCTACCCCGGGTGCGCCTGCGACATCCCCTCGCACCTGTACTCGTTCTCGTTCGAGCCCAAGCCCGACTGGCGCAACCCGTTCTCCTACCAGCCCGAGATCTGGGACTACCTCAAGGGCGTCACCGAGAAATACGGCCTGCGCCGCTACATCGAGTTCAATTCGCTTGTCGATCGGGCGCACTGGGACGACGACGAGCAACGCTGGCACGTCTTCACCGAGGACGGCCGCGAATTCGTCGGGCAGTTCCTGATCTCGGGCGCGGGCGCGCTGCACATCCCGTCCCTGCCCGACATCGAGGGGCGCGACGAATTCCGCGGTCCCGCTTTCCATTCCGCGGAGTGGGATCACAGCGTCGACCTGACCGGTAAGCGGGTGGCGATGATCGGCACCGGCGCCAGCGCGATCCAGATCGTGCCGGAGATCGTCGGGCAGGTCGCCGAACTTCAGCTCTACCAACGCACCCCGCCGTGGGTGGTGCCGCGCTCCAACCCCGAGATTCCGGTGGCGCTGCGCCGGGCCATGGCGAACGTCCCCGGCCTGCGGGCAATGACGCGTCTCGCGATCTACTGGGGCCAGGAGGCGCTGGCGATCGGCATGACCAAGCGTCCCAACGCGCTGAAGTTCATCGAGGCCTACGTCAAATACAACATCCGCCGGTCGGTCAAGGACCGCGAACTGCGCCGCAAACTGACCCCGCACTATCGCATCGGTTGTAAGCGAATCCTGAACTCCTCCACGTACTATCGCGCGGTCGCCGACCCGAAGACCGAGCTCATCACCGACCACATCGCGCGGATCACGCCCACCGGGATCGTCACCGCCGACGGCACGGAGCGCGACGTCGACGTGATCGTCTACGGCACCGGGTTCCACGTCACCGACTCCTACACCTACGTGCAGATCAAGGGCCACAACGGTGAGGACCTGGTGGACCGCTGGAACCGGGAGGGCATCGCCGCCCACCGCGGCATCACCGTCGCCGACATGCCCAACCTGTTCTTCCTGCTGGGACCGAACACCGGCCTGGGGCACAACTCGGTGGTGTTCATGATCGAGTCCCAGATCCGCTACGTCGCCAGCGCGATCAAGACCTGCGACAAGCTGGGCGTGCAGGCACTCGCGCCCACGCGCGCCGCCCAGGACGCCTTCAACGACGAGTTGCAGCGCCGGCTGGGACCGTCGGTGTGGAACAGCGGTGGCTGCGCCAGCTGGTACCTCGACGAGCACGGCAAGAACACAGTGCTGTGGGGCGGCTACACCTGGGAGTACTGGCGGGAGACGCGCTCGGTCAAGCCCGAGGAGTACGAGTTCTTCGGCAACGGGTCGGGCGCCAAGCGCGTCGCGGCGGCCGCACAGGGC
>NZ_LZJB01000444.1:0-1059 GCF_001666895.1 Mycobacterium sp. E3298 | reverse complement strand
CTCGCCGGTGATCCGGAAGGCGGTCGGCATGTTGTACGTCGCCCCCCCACCACCCCCATCGAAGAACTCCTGACCACCATCTACACCGAAGTCCTCGGCCTCGACCGCATCAGCATCGACGACTCCTTCTTCGACCTCGGCGGCGACAGCATCCTGTCGATGCAGGTGGTCGCCCGCGCCCGCGCCGCGGGGCTGGCCTGCCGTGCCCGCGACATCTTCGTCGAGCAGACCGTGGCCCGCCTGGCCCGCATCCCCGGGATCACCGAGGCCCGCGAACAACTCGTCGACGAAGGCATCGGGCCGATCACACCTACCCCGATCATGCACTGGCTGTTCGACATTGACGGCCCGATCGATGAGTTCAACCAAACCATGGCGCTCCAGGTCCCGACCGGGGCCACCCACGCCGACCTGCTCGCCATCCTGCAGGCGCTGCTCGACCACCACCCCATGCTCAGACTGCGTGCCGACACCAACGCGCGGTCGTTGACCGTTCCCGGACCCGGCGCGGTCGGTGCCGGTGAGTGCCTACACACCGTCGAGGCGCTCACCGATCAGGTGCTGGCCCAGGCCCTGTCTCGGCTAAATCCCGCCGCCGGGGCGATGGTGAGTGGGTTGTGGGTGAGCACCACCGGCCAGTTGGTGTTGATCGTCCACCATCTGGTCGTGGATGCCGGTGTGGAAGGCTGCGGGGACGTCGGAGAGCAACACCCGGGTGGTCTCGGTGTCCAGGGTGGCGGTGAGGTGCCCGGCGCTGGCGTAGGTGTCGCCGGGCTGCGGTGGGGGGAGCGCGGCCGCGGTCGCCGCGACGTGGTTCCAGGTGTCGGCCTGTGCGATGACCGCCGCGGTGTGGGCGTGATCGTCCAGAAACGCGGCCCAGCGCTGAAACGAGGTCCCGCCGGGGGGCAGGGCGATCGGCTGGCCGCCGCGGTGCTGGGCCCAGGCGATGTTGGCGTCCTCCAACAGGATCCGCCACGACACCGCATCCACGACCAGATGGTGGACGATCAACACCAACTGGCCGGTGGTGCTCACCCACAACCCACTCACCATCGCCCC
>NZ_LZJB01000443.1:0-17111 GCF_001666895.1 Mycobacterium sp. E3298 | reverse complement strand
CCGTCGACGCCGCTTCGGCCTACTGCCCGCAGTACGTCACCTCGGCCTGAAACCTGACACCACGATGCGGGGACCCGGCGGGTCCCCGCATCGTTCATGCTCGCCGCAGCAGAAACAGGCCGTAGGCGGCGATCGACTGCGCGTCGGCGATCACCCCGGACCGGATCATCTGCTCGACGTCGTCGCGGTCGAACCAGGCGCTGCGCAGGTCCTGTTCCTCGTGCTCGAGGTCCGGTTCCCCCTCCTCGACGATCCCGGTCGCCAGGAACACCCAGCCGCGCTGGCTGCTCATGCCCGGAGCGACATCGAGCCGGCCCAGCACCTCGAACGACGTCGCGCTCAAGCCGGTCTCCTCGCGCAGCTCACGCTCGGCCAACTCGGCAGGCTCGGTGTGCGTCAGGCCGGGGGCGGTGCCTTGCGGGAACTCCCACCGCCGCTCCCCGAGCGGGTACCGGAACTGCTCGACGAGCCGGAAGCGGTGGCCGTCGAACGGCATCACCAGCGCATAGTCGGGTTTATCCACCACCCCGTAAATGCCGGGGCTGCCGTCAGGGCGACGGATGTCGTCTTCGCGGAGCACCATCCACTGGCTCCGGTAGATCTCGCGGGACGCGACGCATTCGATGAAAGGCACCAACCCAGTATCACTGGGCTGCCGTGAAGCGGTCGTACGTGCGGCGCAGGGCACCGCGGTCGACGGAGTGCAACACCCGGGTGAGGGCTTCGAACACGTCGACGTAGCCGACGGTGGGATCTGCCGCGTCACCGCGGGTGTATTGCCACGGCAGCGACCGTCCGCGGCGCAGCACCTCCCCGAGATACCACACGGCGCCATCGACGAACGGCGCATTCCGCTCCTCGTCGAGGAGCTGCTCTGGGGTCGCGCCCTTCTGGATGACGAGCTCTTCCAACGCGTCCAGGGACTCCGGGGAGAAGTCCCAGACGGCGTCGCCGCCGTAATGGCCTGCCCATACCGGAAATTGGGCGCCGCGCTCGGCAAGCCAGCACCGCAGGTATTCCTCGTCTGAAAATCGCTGCGTGGCTTGATGTTTGGCACGCAGACGGCGCTTGATGGCCCCTTCGACCCGATCACGGGTCTCGGTCACCCATCGGTATTCCTCCGCGCGGTCGCGCCACTTGGCCAGTTCCTCACGGGCGGCGACGGTGATGGGATTGTCGTCGCCGAAGACCCGCGCTTCGTCGTCGACCAGGGCTTGCCAGGTGGCGACCTTGTCGCGGCAGTCGTCCGGTTCGGGCTCCCACAGCGCGATGGTGTGCCGAGCGATCAGCGTGTGGCGGTGGTCATCGCCCAGCTTTTCGCGCATCACCTCGACCAGCGACTCGAGCTCGGCCACCGCGCCGGGACCGTCGACCGATTCGCCGTGCCATTGCGCCAGCGCCATGCGCATACCCAGAGTGTCCTCGTGGTGCTCGCCGAGCACCCGGCGGCGGGCCTCGAGGACCCGCTCGCCCTCGGCGATGGCGCCCGCATAGTCCCCGAGCTCCTTGCGCTTCTGCGCCACCCGGTCCCTGGACGTGAGCGCGGTGGGATGCTCGGGCCCCAGCACCCGTTCTTCGTCGGCCAGCAGTTGTGACCACTCGGCCAGCGCGGCCCGCGCCTCGCGCTGGGGCCGGTCCGCGAACATGTGGCGTGCGGTCAACGTGGTGATGTGATCGCGGCCGAGCAGCTGCTCGAGCTCGGGCACCAGCTGCTCGAGGGCGGCATAGGCGCCGGCCTGGTCGCCCATTTGGAGCTGCAGGTGCACCAGCGCGAGCTTCATGTCCAAGACGTTGGGGTGACGCTCCCCCAAGATCGGGCGGCAGACGGCAACCAGCTCGTTCATCAGCGGCAACGCCCCGGCGAAGTCGGCCGCGGCGATGCGTTCCGAGATGAGCCGGGTCAAGGCGGCGAGCGGCCCGGGCAGTTCCGGCGGCGTCATACCGCTATCGAATCCCTCGCAGGGCCTCGTGGCAATTCACCTCGCCGCTGGCGCGTCCGGTGTCGCGCTGGCATGAAACGGCACGGTGCCCGATAGTCATAGGAACGAACGCCAACGTCTCAGAGGTGGGTATGCCGTACGCCCGGAAGGGTGCGTAACCATGCGCGGTCACATCATCGTCAGCGGTGACGACGCGCTGGCGACCACGATCGTCGAGGAGCTCAACAACGCCGGCGTGCACATCGTCAAGCTCAGGACCGCCGGCGAACTCGAACACGCGGAAGTCGCCCGCGCCCGCGCGGTGATCTGCGTCGGTGACGACGACGCGACGAATCTCGAAATCGCGTTGCTGGCAAGGAAAGTCAACCCGCGGGTGCGGGTGGTGGCGCGGCTGGGCAACGACGTGTTGCGGACGGCGATGGCCGCCGACAAGCGCCCCGGAGCGATCCTGGACGTCGCCGACCTTGCGGCGCCCTCGGTCGTCGAGGCCTGCCTGGCGCACACCGTGCACCCGTTCGAGGCGGCGGGCATCGAGTTCGTCGTCTCGGGCGCCGAGGCGCCGTACAGCGCGACGCTGCGTGAAATCTACGGTGACCTGGCACCGGTGGCGGTGATCCATGGCGAGGACTGCGCGACCCCGGGCGAGGTGGTGTCGTGCCCCGGCCGTGATTTGGCGGTCCACGCCGGTGACTGGACCGCGATGATCGGCACCGCGGACGAACTGGCCGCCCGCGGCATCAAGGTCCCGCACCCCACCGTGACGCGCTACCGCCTGCCCCGGCTGCGGCGGACACTCGACGGCGTGCGCGCGCTGCGTGACGACGTCAACCCGATGTTCGGGCGGGCCCTCGTGGCCGCGGCGTGCTTGCTGCTCGGGTCGACGGTGGTCCTGCGCTTCTGCTACCAGCCGAATCCGAAGATGACGTGGCTCGACGCGCTGTACTTCAGCACCGAGACGATCGCGACCGTGGGGTACGGCGACTTCAGCTTCCTTCAGCAGCCCACCTGGCTGCGGCTCTACAGCATCATGTTGATGTTCGCGGGCGTGACGACCACGGCGCTCCTGGTCGCATTCATCGCCGACCTGCTGATATCGCGACGATTCGCCCACTCGGTCGGACGCCGCCGGGCCCGCCATCTGCGCAACCACGTCATCGTCGTCGGGCTCGGCTCGTTCGGCAGCCGGGTGGTCGCCGACCTGAGGTCGGCCGGATACGACGTGGCCGTCATCGAGCGTGACGAGAACAACCGCTTCCTGTCGACGGCCGCCGACCTCGACGTGCCGGTGATCTTCGGCGACGCCACGCTGCGCAAGACGCTGGAGGCCGCCCGCGTCGAGCACGCCCGCGCGGTGGCGGTGCTGACACAGGACGACATGGTGAACATCGAGACCGGCATCGTGTTGCGCGAGATGCTGGGGCCGCGGGTGATGCCGCACGTCGTGCGGCCCGACGTTCCCCTCGTGCTGCGCGTGTACGACCGGAAGCTGGGGGCCGCGGTGGCGCAGCGGTTCGGGTTCGAGAACGTCCGATCCACCGTCGAACTCGCCGCACCATGGTTCATCGGCGCCGCGATGGGCCTGCAGGTGCTCGGCACCTTTTCGGTCGGGCAGCGCTCCTTCATGGTCGGCGGAATGCATGTGGCGCCCGGCAGCGAGCTCGACGGGCTGAAGATGTTCGAACTGTCCACCCAGACCCGCGTCATCGCGATCACCCGGCAGGACGCGCCCGTGGAGCTGCATCCGCGTCGGGACGCCTGGCTCCGCGGCGGCGACACGGTCTATCTCGTGGGGCCTTACCGCGAGCTGATGGCGACGCTACGCAAGGGGCAGCCCCCGCAGCAGCCCGCCGCCGGGGAAGAGCGCGCGTCGGCCTAGTGGCGATCGCAAGCGCGGCGAAGCCGGGCGCTGCGGGTCGCCGCCGTCGGGCCAAGCCCTTTACAGCCGGCCGGCCACGTCCGCCGCGCGGCGTAGCTGGTCGATGTCGGAGCTCGTCGGGATGAGCTGTACCTCGTCGGTGCCGATGGCCTCGAACTTGCGCAGCACTTCCAGCAGCTCGTCCTCGGTGCCCGCCCAGCCGGTGGTCGGCGCCATGGCGTCGACGTATTCCGGCGGTATCCAATTCATGTAGCGCCGCAGATGACGATGCACCTGGGCTCGGGACTCTTCGGGCGACCCGAACGCGAACCAGAACGACGTCACCAGGTGCGGTTCGCCCTTGCCCGCCCGCGCCCACGCGTCGCGGGCGACGTCGAAGAGCTCGTTCTGTTTGGCGACGTCCAGGTCCAGCGTCGTCCCCGCCAGCCCGGTGGCCCAGGAAGCGGCGCTGCGGATGGTCTTCGGGCCGATGCTGCCGACAAACAGCGGCGGACCGCCGGGCTGCACCGGCGCAGGCCCGACCGGTAGCACCGACTCGGTGAGCTTTTCACCGGCCCACACCCGCTTCATCACGGCCACGCGCTCGGCCATGTCGCGCATGGTCTGGGTCGCCGGGTCGGCGCCCACGGCGTGGTAGTCCTCGTGCCGCCCGCCAACGCCGATGCCCACACTCAGCCGCCCGCCGCAGAGCATGTCCCCGGTTGCGAGCGCCTTGGCCAGCATGACCGGGTCGTGCAGCTGCGGCACGATCACGGTCGTCAGCAGCCGCACTCGGCTCGTCCAGGCGGCCAGCGCGCCCAGCAGCGTGAGGTTGTCCGGGTTCTCGAATGCGATGCGCTCGCCCCAGCACAATGACGAGAACGGGCCGTCGTCGATCGCGCGCGCCCAGTCCTCCAAAATTCCCGCATTCAAGTCCGGCTCCATCACCGGCAGCGTCATCGCAGTTCGCACGCGGCGATTCTGGCATGACCGGTAAACATTCGGTGGCGCAAGTGGCAGCATGGAGCAGATGGGTTTCACCAGCAGTTCGATCGCGCACGTTCGCCTCACCGTCACCGATATCGAGCGATCCCGGCAGTTTTACGAGAGCGTGTTCGGTTGGCCGGTCCTGCTGGAGGTACCCGACAACGCCGACGAGGCCACCCGCAAACAGCTGAGCTTCCTGTTCGGTGGGGTCATCTACGACCTCGGCGGCACGCTGCTGGGGCTGCGGCCGGTCGCGACCGATCGCTTCGACGAGGATCGCGCCGGGCTCGACCACATCGCGTTCCGGGTCGCCAGCAAGGACGAATTAGACTCTGCGGCAGCGCATCTCGACGAGCTGAGCATCGCACACGAACCGGTGAAAGACATCGGCCCGTCCTACATCCTGCAGTTCCGCGATCCCGACAACATCGCCCTGGAGCTCACGGCGCCGAAATAAGAACGCCATGTTGTGGCGAACGTGCGCGGAACGACGGCGGAGACGGCGTGTCGGCGCGCAAACACGCACGCTCGTCAAGGAGTAAAGAGGAATTATGGCCATCAGTTTCAACCACACCATCGTCGCCGCCCGCGACAAGCAGGAGTCCGCGTCGTTTCTAGCCGAATTGTTCGGCCTGCCCAGCCCAAAACCGTTCGGCCACTTCATGGTTGTCCAGCTCGAGCACGGCGCCAACCTGGACTATGCGGACGCTCCCGAGGGCGCGGAGATCCCGCGGCAGCATTACGCCTTCCTGGTGTCCGAAGAGGATTTCGACACCATCTACGGAAAGATCCAGTCACGAGGCCTCGAGCACTGGGCGGACCCGGGCGCCAAACGGCCCGGCGAGATCAACCACAACGACGGCGGGCGCGGGGTGTACTTCCTCGACCCCTCGGGCCATGCCATGGAGATACTCACCCGCCCTTACGGGTCGGGCGGCCAGCGCTAGCGCCTATTCGCCGGCGCGGGGCGTGCCGTGACGCACGCTTTCCTGTGTTCGATAGTCGTCGGCGAATTGGGCGACGTGCTTCGGCAGCGCGTTGGCGGCGACGTCAGCCAGCGTCGTCTCCTCCAGCACCGAACGCATGCTGGCGCGCAGCGCCCGCCAGACATCGGTGAGCGCCGCGGTGGGCCCCGAGTAGGGCAGGTCCCCCAGACCGATGTCGCGCACGCTCGCCAGCGGGCCGTCGATGCAGCGCAGCACGTCGGCGATGCTGATCTCGTTGCCCGGCCGGGCCAGTTCGTAGCCGCCTTCGCGGCCCCGATGGCTTCTCACCAGGCGGTCGGTGCGCAGATTGGTCAGGATGTCGACGAGGAACTGCGGCGGAATGCCCTGCGCCTGGGCCAAGTCGTCGGTCTTGACCAGCGTCCCGTCGGGGACCGTGGCGAGCTGGACCATGGCCCGCACCGCGTACTCCGCCTTCGCCGACATGCGCACTCTGAGGATTGTGCCACCCGGCGGCGGCAATCAGTCGCAGCCGTGCGCTAAGCGCGCGATTCGAGCAGATCGACGATGCTCTGCGCCTGCTCCTCGACGCTGAGCTCCGGGGTCAGCCGCAGGTCGGGATTCACCGGGGGTTGATACGGGCTGTCGATGCCGGTGAACTGCGCGATTTCGCCCGCGCGCGCCTTGGCGTACAGCCCCTTCGGATCACGCTGCTCGCATTCTTCGATCGGGGTGTCGCAGAACACCTCGACGAAGTCGAACCCCGCGGCGGCGTGCACATTACGCGCCATCTCACGTTGCTCGGTCAGCGGGCTGATCGCCGGTACCAGCACGACATTGCCGCAGTCGGCGAGCAGCGCCGCCACGTGCGCCAGCCGGCGCAGGTTCTCGGCGCGGTCTGCCATGCTGAATCCCAGGTCGGCGTTCAGGCCGTGCCGCAGGTTGTCACCGTCGAGAACGTAAGCTGCGACGCCCTTTTCGAGGAGCTTCTGCTCGACGAGCATGGCCACCGACGACTTGCCGGAACCGGAGAGCCCGGTGAACCACACCGTCTTGCCCCGCGGCCGGGCTTCGGCCACCTCCGATGACTTGTGCCGCACGGTGTTCGGGCTCGCCGTCTGCGCCGAGACGTCCCGCAACACCATGCCCGCCGCCACGGTGCCGTTGGTGTGCGGGTCGATCAGGATGAACGACCCGGTGCTGGCGTTGCGCGTGTACTCGTCGAGCAGCAGCGGCACCTGCGTGCGCAATGAGATGCGACCGAGTTCGTTGAGCTGCAACGCCGTTGCGGCCTTGTCACGGTGCAGGGTGTTCACGTCGAGCCGGTAGTCCAGCCCGGTCACCCGGGCGCGGGTGGTGCGGGTGGTGTGCTTGATGACGTAGTCCCGGCCGGGCTCGAGCGTCGCGTCGTCGGCCATCCAGCACACGGTCGCGTCGAATTCCTGGGTGACCCGGGGATGGTTGTTGGTGCGGGCGATGAGATCACCGCGCGAGATGTCGATCTCGTCGGCCAGGCTGATCGAAACCGCCATCGGCGGAAACGCCTCTTCCACTGGACCATTCGGCCCGTCGATGGCGGTGATCCGAGTGGTCTTGCCGATCGGCAGGACGACGACTTCGTCGCCCGGACGCATGACCCCGCTGGCCACGGTGCCCGCGTAGCTACGGTGGTCCTGATGTTCGCGGGTGTGCGGCCGGATGACGTACTGAACGGGGAACCGCACGTCGACCAGGTTGCGGTCGCCGGCGATGTAGACCTCCTCCAGGTGCGACAGCAGCGCGGGGCCCTCGTACCAGGGCGTCTGGTCCGACTTGGTCACCACGTTGTCGCCGTGCAGCGCGGACATCGGGATGGTGGCCACGTCGTGCACATCGAGGCGCGCGGCGAACGCGTGGAATTCGTCGCGGATGGCCTCGAATTTCTCTCTGTCCCAGCCGATCAGGTCCATCTTGTTGACGGCAAGCACGATGTGCTGGATGCCCAGCAGCGAGGCCAGGAAGGCGTGCCGGCGAGACTGCTCCAGCAGCCCGTGCCGGGCGTCGACGAGCACGATCACCAGCTGGGCGGTTGACGCGCCGGTCACCATGTTGCGGGTGTACTGGATGTGGCCCGGGGTGTCGGCGATGATGAATTTCCGCTTGGGCGTGGCGAAATAGCGGTAGGCGACGTCGATCGTGATGCCCTGCTCGCGCTCGGCGCGCAGACCGTCAGTCACCAGCGCGAGGTCGGTGTAGTCGTGGCCGCGCTCCTTGGACGTCTGCTCCACCGCCGCCCATTGGTCCTCCATGACGGCCTTGGAGTCGTAGAGCAGGCGGCCGATCAGCGTGGACTTGCCGTCGTCGACGGAACCCGCGGTGGCCAGGCGAAGCAGCGTCGTCGGCGTGGCCATCAGAAGTACCCCTGCCGTTTGCGGTCTTCCATGCCGGCCTCCGAAATGCGGTCGTCGGCCCTCGTGGCGCCGCGTTCGGTCAGCCGGGACACCGCGGTCTCGGCGATGACCTCCTCCACCGTCGAGGCCTCCGATTCCACGCATCCGGTGCAGGTCACGTCGCCGACGGTGCGGAACCGCACCGTCGCTTCGAACACCGGCTCGTCGTCGCGCGGGTGCATGTGCCGGTCGACCGCGAGCAGCATGCCGTCGCGGCGAAACACCTTGCGGCGGTGGGCGTAATAGATCGAGGGCAGCGCGATGTTCTCCGCGCCGATGTAGGACCAGATGTCGAACTCGGTCCAGTTGGACAGCGGAAAGGCCCGGATGTGCTCGCCCTTGTGGTGCCGGCCGTTGTACAGGTTCCACAGCTCGGGGCGTTGCGCCTTCGGGTCCCACTGGCCGAACTCGTCGCGGAAGCTGAACACCCGTTCCTTGGCCCGCGCCTTCTCCTCGTCCCGGCGGGCCCCACCGAACGCCGCGTCGAACTTGTTCTCCCGGATCGCGCGCAGCAGCGTCACGGTCTGGATCGAGTTGCGCCCCTGCTTCGGCTCGACGACGCGGCCCGCGTCGATGTCCTCCTGGACCGAGGCGATCACCAGGCGCACGCCGTGTTCGGCGACCAGTTCGTCGCGCGTCGCGATCACCTCGTCGAAGTTGTGCCCGGTGTCGACGTGCATCACCGGGAACGGCAACCGCCCGGGGCGGAACGCCCGCAGCGCCAGGTGCAGCATGACGATCGAGTCCTTGCCGCCGGAGAACAGCAGCACCGGCCGCTCGAACTCGGCGGCCACCTCGCGGATGATGTGGATCGCTTCGGCCTCGAGCGAGCGCAGGTGGCTCAACTCGTACTGGCCGGCGGCGGGACCCGCCTTCAGATCGCTGGTCATGGCTTCCTCGGTTAAACCTGGTAGAGTCGGTCAAGTTTAGCAGCTTTGCCCTCTATAGCATCAGTTCGTGGCGACGGTTGTCAAGTGGGCGCCGCTCATGGCGCGGACGACGCCCATCCGACGCATCGGGTCAAGACCGGCGGTGACCCTTTTCCGGCCGATGCCCGATGCGAAAGCATGAACGGATGACCTCCGACTCCGCACCCGCCGGCCCGCCACCGAGCGGCCGCGACGTCATCGCGCAGTTCCTCCCCCAATCGCCGTTCGTCGCGAAGCTGGGCATCGTCGCCGACCGGCTCGACGACCACGAGGTGCGCCTGCGGCTGCCGTGGGACCCCTCCAACGTGACGATCGGGGACATGGTGCACGGCGGCGCGATCGCCACCCTCGCCGACGTCACCGTCATGGCGGCGGCATGGTGCGGCGCGCAGGCACCCCCCGACCTTCGGGGCGTGACGGTGTCGATGGCGCTGGACTTCATGGCGCCGGCCCGGGCCGGCGACGTGATCGGCGTGGGCCGGGTGTTGCGGCGGGGCCGATCGCTGGTCAACTGTGAGGCCGAGATCGTCGACGCGCACGGCAAACTCGTGGCGAAGGCCCTCGCCACCTACAAGGTCGGCTGAGCGCTATGCCTTGATTTCCTGGAGCTTCCCCGTCGCGACGTCGAAGACGAATCCGCGCGCGGACTCGTGCTTGGTGACGAACGGGCTGTTCTCGATGCGGCGCAACGACTGCCGGACGTCCTCGGCGACGTCGGGAAAGGCTTCGGCCGCCCACGCCGGCTTGACGCCGGTCTCCTCTTGAATGGCCCGCTTGAAGTCGTCGTCGGTGAAGGTGAGCATCCCGCAGTCGGTGTGGTGGATAAGGATGATCTCCCGCGTTCCCAGCAGCCGCTGACTGATGGCCAGCGAGCGGATGACATCGTCGGTGACCACGCCGCCGGCATTGCGGATGACGTGCGCCTCGCCCTCGTTGAGACCCAGGGCGCGGTAGACGTCGAGGCGGGCGTCCATACAGGCGACGACGGCGACGTGCTTGGCGGGCGGCATCGGCAGCGGACCCTGGAATGTGCTGGCATATTGCGCGTTGTTGGCCAGGTAATCCTCGGTAACCGTCACGTCAGCCTCCTCGGGAGTGTCGCAGCACCGCGGTGGATGTTAACAACGGGCCACCGAATATTGACGCATGAAAATCAGCCCGATCACAAGGATCCGGTCGGCGCACCCGGCCGGTACGGGCCCGGCTCGTTAACCTGTCCCAATGCGAGAGGGGCGGTGCGGTCGGGGATGATTCGTTTCTTGGCGCGCCGGTTGCTCAACTATGTCGTGCTGCTGGCCCTGGCCTCGTTCCTGACGTTCTGCCTGACGTCGGTCGCATTCAGGCCGCTGGACAGCCTGTTGCAGCGCAGCCCGCGGCCGCCGCAGTCCGTGATCGACGCGAAGGCCCGCTCCCTCAATCTGGACAAGCCCATACCGATCCGCTACGCGCAGTGGGCCTCGCACGCCGTGCGCGGCGACTTCGGCAAGACCATCACCGGACAGCCCGTCGGTGCCACGCTCTGGCGCCGGGTCGGCGTCACCCTGCGGCTCCTGGTGGTCGGATCGCTGGCGGGCACCGTCCTGGGCATCGCGGCCGGGGCCTGGGGCGCCATCCGCCAGTACAGACTCAGCGACCGCGTCGTCACGATGGTGGCGCTGCTGGTGCTGAGCACCCCGACGTTCGTCATCGCCAACCTGCTGATCCTTGCCGCGCTGCGGGTGAACTGGGCTCTGGGCGTGCACCTTTTCGACTACACGGGGGAAACCTCGCCCGGCGTGAGCGGCGGCGTCTGGCATCAGCTGGTGGACCGGTTGCGGCATCTGGTCCTGCCCACGCTCACGCTGACGCTGGCGGCCGCCGCCGGATACAGCCGTTACCAACGCAACGCGATGCTCGACGTCCTGGGCCAGGATTTCATCCGCACCGCGCGCGCCAAGGGGCTCACCCGCCGGCGTGCGCTGGTCAAGCACGGACTGCGCACGGCACTCATCCCGCTGGCCACCCTGTTCGCCTACGGGGTCGCCGGGCTGGTCACCGGCGCGGTGTTCGTCGAGAAGATCTTCGGCTGGCACGGCATGGGCGAATGGCTGGTGCAAGGGATCGCGACGCAGGACACCTACATCATCGCCGCGATCACGCTGTTCTCCGGCACGGTGGTGTTGCTGGCGGGTCTGCTCTCGGACGTGTTCTACGCGGCCCTCGATCCGCGGGTGCGGGTGTCATGACATCCGAGGCCAAAGTGGATGGCGCCCAGGGGATTCCGACGCCAAAGGCCGCGGAGTTCACCTCGCGCCGCACCCTGGTGCTGCGCAGGTTCGTGCGCAACCGGTTGGCGGTCGCGTCGCTGACGTTGCTCGTGCTGCTGTTCGTCGGCTGCTACGCGCTGCCCGCGGTGCTGCCGTACTCCTATGACGACCTCGACTTCGACGCGTTGCTGCAACCACCGAATTCCCGGCACTGGTTGGGCACCAACGCGCTAGGCCAGGACTTGCTGGCGCAGATCCTGCGGGGCATGCAGAAGTCGATGCTGATCGGTGTCTGCGTGGCCGTCATCTCGACCGGCATCGCCGCCACCGTCGGCTCGATCGCGGGCTACTTCGGTGGCTGGCGGGACCGGGCGCTGATGTGGTTGGTTGACCTGCTGCTGGTGGTGCCCAGCTTCATCCTGATCGCCATCGTCACACCGCGGACCAAGAGCTCCGCCAACATCCTGATGCTCGTCTTGCTGCTTGCCGGATTCGGCTGGATGATCAGCTCACGCATGGTGCGCGGCATGACCATGAGCCTGCGCGAACGCGAATTCATCAGGGCCGCAAGGTACATGGGCGTGTCCAGCCGCCGCATCATCCTGCGCCACGTGGTCCCCAACGTGGCCTCCATCCTGATCATCGACGCCGCCCTCAACGTCGCCTCGGCCATCCTGGCCGAGACCGGGCTCAGCTTCCTCGGGTTCGGCATCCAGCCGCCGGACGTCTCGCTGGGCACGTTGATCGCCAACGGCACCCAGTCCGCGACGACGTTCCCTTGGGTCTTCCTGTTTCCGGCGGGCGTGCTGGTGTTGATCCTGGTGTGTGCCAACGTGACCGGGGACGGCCTGCGCGACGCGCTCGACCCCGGCAGCGGCATGTTGCGGGGTGGTGCCCGGTGAGCGCGCTGCTGGAGGTCACCGACCTGGCCGTCAGCTTCCCGACGGACGGCCAACCGGTGACCGCGGTCCGCGGCATCAGCTATCGCGTCGCCCCCGGCGAAGTCGTGGCCATGGTCGGCGAATCCGGCTCGGGCAAGTCGGTTTCGGCGCTGGCGGCGGTGGGCCTGCTGCCCGAGTACGCGCGGGTGCGCGGCTCGGTGCGATTGCACGGCACCGAGTTGCTCGGCCTCGGCGACGACGCGATGTCACGCTTCCGCGGCAAGACGGTCGGCATGGTGTTCCAGGACCCGATGTCGGCGCTGACGCCCGTCTACACCGTTGGCGACCAGATCGCCGAGGCGATCGAGATCCACCAGCCGCACGTGGGCAAGAACGCCGCGCGCCGGCGCGCGGTGGAACTGCTCGAGCTGGTCGGCATCGCGCAGCCGGAACGGCGCGCCCGCGCGTTTCCGCACGAGCTGTCCGGCGGTGAGCGACAGCGAGTGGTGATCGCGATCGCGATCGCCAACGACCCGGACCTGCTGATCTGCGACGAACCCACCACCGCGCTGGACGTCACCGTGCAGGCGCAGATCCTCGAGGTGCTCAAGACGGCGCGCGACATCACCGGCGCCGGGGTGCTGATCATCACCCACGACCTGGGTGTGGTCGCCGAGTTCGCCGACCGGGCGCTGGTGATGTATGCCGGCCGCGTCGTCGAATCGGCGGGGGTGCATGATCTCTACCGCGATCGCCAGATGCCCTACACCGTCGGGCTGTTGGGTTCGGTGCCGCGGCTCGACGCGGTGCAGGGCACCCGGTTGGTGCCCATCCCCGGCGCGCCGCCGTCGTTGGTGGGTCTGGAGCCGGGCTGTCCCTTCGCTCCGCGCTGCCCCCTGGTCGTCGACGAGTGCCGCGCGGCCGAACCCGAGTTGCTGCCGGTCGGTGTGGATCACCGGGCGGCGTGCATCCGCACCGACCAGGTCAACGGGCGCACCGCCGCGGACATCTACGGTGTCAACACCTCCGCACGCGGGGAGACGTCCGGCGACTCGCCGGTGATCGTCCGCGTGCGCGATCTGGTCAAGACGTTCCAGCTGACCAAGGGGGTGGTGTTGCGCCGGACCGTCGGTGAGGTCCGCGCGGTCGACGGCGTCAGCTTCGAACTGCGGCAGGGCCGCACCCTGGGCATCGTCGGCGAGTCCGGTTCCGGCAAGTCGACCACCCTGCACGAGATCCTGGAACTCGTTGCGCCGCAATCCGGCTCGATCGAAGTCCTCGGCGCCGACGTCGCGACCCTCAGCGCGTCGCACCGGCGATCCTTGCGCCGCGACATCCAGGTGGTGTTTCAAGACCCGGTGGCCTCACTGGACCCGCGGCTGCCCGTGTTCGAGCTCCTCGCCGAACCTTTGTCAGCCAACGGCTTCGGTAAGGACGAGACCAACGCGCGCGTCGCCGAGCTGCTCGACATCGTGGGGTTGCGCCGCGCCGACGCCGCCCGCTATCCCGCCGAGTTCTCGGGGGGTCAGAAGCAGCGCATCGGCATCGCGCGGGCGCTGGCACTGCAGCCGAAGATCCTGGCGCTCGACGAGCCGGTCTCCGCCCTCGACGTCTCCATCCAGGCGGGCATCATCAACCTGCTGCTCGACCTCCAAGAGCGGTTCGCCCTGTCGTACCTCTTCGTCTCCCATGACCTTTCGGTCGTCAAACACCTCGCGCACCAGGTGGTGGTCATGCATGCCGGCACGATCGTGGAACAGGGCGACAGCCGGCAAGTGTTCGGCAACCCGCAGCACGAGTACACCCGGCGACTGCTGGGCGCGGTACCCCAACCGAATCCGGGCAAACGTGTCTAGGCGGGTCACGACGGCGCTCGTCGCGATGGCGCTTGTCATCTCCGGATGCTCGCCGGCCATCAACTTGGCGCCGCAAACCGGCCAGCACGCCCAGATCGGCAGCACCAGCGATATCAACCCGCAAGACCCCGCCACCCTGCAAGACGGCGGTAGCCTTCGGCTCGCGCTCAGCGACTTCCCGCCCAACTTCAATGTCCTACACATCGACGGTAATTCGGCCGAGGTCGCCGCGATGATGAAGGCCACCCTGCCGCGAGCGTTCATCCTCGGCGCCGACGGATCGACCACGGTCGATACCGACTACTTCACCAGCGTCGAACTCACCGGCACCGCACCGCAGGTGGTGACCTACACCATCAACCCCCGGGCCGTGTGGTCCGACGGCACTCCGATCAGCTGGGAAGACATCGCCAGCCAGATCCACGCTCTCAGCGGCGCCGACAAGACATTCGAGATCGCCGGCCCCAGCGGCGCCGACCGCGTCGCGTCGGTCACCCGGGGTGTCGACGACCGGCAGGCCGTGGTCACCTTCGCCAAGCCGTACGCCGAGTGGCGCGGCATGTTCGCCGGTAACGGCATGCTGTTCCCCAAGAGCATGACGGCCACACCCGAGGCGTTCAACAAGGCCCAACTCTTGGGGCCCGGCCCGTCGGCCGGCCCCTTCATCGTCACGTCGCTGGACCGCACGACGCAGCGAATCGTGTTGTCCCGCAATCCGAAATGGTGGGGCGCCCGCCCACGCCTGGACAACATCACCTACCTGGTGCTGGACGACGCCGCGCGGCTGCCCGCGCTGCAGAACAACACCATCGACGCGTCCGGCGTCGGCACCGTCGACCAGCTGACCATCGCGCAGCGCACGAAGGGAATCTCGATCCGCCGCGCCCCCGCCCCGGCGTGGTCCCACTTCACGTTCAACGGCGCGCCCGGGTCGATCCTGTCCGACAAGGCGCTGCGCATCGCGGTGTCCAAGGGCATCGACCGGCGCACCATCGCCAAGGTCGTCCAATACGGACTCACCAGTGATCCGGTGGCGTTGGGTAACCACATCTATGTCGCGGGCCAGAAAGGCTACCAGGACAACAGTTCTGCGGTCCCCTACGACCCGGACGCCGCCCGGCGGGAGCTTGACGCCCTGGGCTGGAAGCAGGGCGGCCAGTTCCGCGAAAAGAACGGCCGCCAGCTGGTCATCCGCGACCTGTTCTATGACGCCCAGGGCAGCCGGCAGTTCGCCCAGATCGCACAGCACAGTCTGGCGCAGATCGGCGTCAAGCTCGAACTGGTGGCCCGGTCCGGCAGCGGGTTCTTCACCAACTACATCAACGTCGGGGATTTCGACATCGCCCAATTCGGTTGGCTCGGAGACGCTTTCCCGCTTTCGTCGCTCACCCAGATCTACCTGTCGACCGGCGAGAGCAACTTCGGCAAGATCGGCAGCCCCCAGATCGATGAGGCCATCGAGCGGACGCTGGAAGAACTCGATCCGGACAAGGCGCGGGGCCTGGCCAACGACCTCGACAAGCTCATCTGGGCCGAGGGGTTCAGCCTGCCGCTGACCCAATCCCCCGGCGACGTCGCCGTGCGCAGCACGCTGGCCAATTTCGGCGCCGCCGGTCTCGGCGACCTGCGCTACACCGCCATCGGATTCATGCGCGGCTGATCCCGCGACGCAGCCGCGCCGGGATAGGCAGGGCGCCCTCCACGGTCGCGGCGACCCCGATCGCCTTCCACAGCAGCCGCAGCTCGGGACGCGCCGGAAGGGCGTCGAGCGCAGGCGCTCTCGCCGCGAGCGCGTCGATCTCACCCCGCCACACCGCTCGGGCGATGGCAATCGCGGCGGGCTCGCGGAAGTCGAGCGCGCTGTGCGCCATGGTGGGCAGCTTCAGCAGCACCACGTTGGGCAGCAGAGCCGCCTCGCGCTCGGCGACCGCCGGCGGGGTGATCAGATCGCGGCCGCCGGAAACCACCACGGTAGGCCAGCCGAAATGCGGCATCTCTGCCACCAGGTCATAGGGCTCGTCCTCGAAAGTGGCCGTCTCCGTGCGTGCTTCGCGCTCCGCTACGGCGGGGTCGAGCGGTAGCCCGTCGGGTTCGGCGGCGTAGTTCAGCTCGCGGAACGCGATGCGGCTCACCAGGTCTTCCTCGTAGCGGTACGGCAGGTTGCTCAGGGTGGCGAACCGGGACAGCGCCCACCACAGCAACTTTCGGCCGTCCAGCAGCAGGTCGAGTTGTCGCTCCAGCAGCTCGGCTCCGCCGTAACCGTAGATCGTCGCGACCACCTGGGTGGCCGCCGCCGTCATCACGCCGGCGTCGACGAGTTTGCGCATTTTCGGAGCCAGCGCGGCCGTTTCGGGGCTGTCGCCCCTGAGCAACAGCCTGCGAATCGCGCGGCGGACGATCACGATGTCGTGCCGCGACAGCAGCGGCGAATCGAGGATCATCGCCCGCACCCGGCCCGGATGGCGCACGCCGAACCCGGAGGCGATGTAGGTGCCGTACGACGCACCGTAGATGACGGCGGTCTCGACGTGGGCATCGTCGAGTACGGCGGCGATGTCGTCGACGACCTGGTTCACGGTGATCGCCTCGGGAGGCAGATCCGCACCGGAGTCGTCGTGCCGCGACATGCCCACCCCGCGGTGTTCGATCATGATGACGTCAAGGCCGGCCGCGGCCGCGCGGCGCCGCAGCCCCTTGTACATCTGCACCGACGCCACCCCGGGACCGCCCGGGATGATGACCAGCGGGTGCGCCGACTTGCGGCCGGTGCGCACGTAGTACAGGTCGAATTCCTCGCTAGTCTCCGGCGAGATCGGCCGGCGCACAGGCCGGACACCGGGCAACGCCGCGAGCTTCTCCTGCACCCGGCGCCGTTTAGCGTTCATCGTCATCGGTGTCGGCCCGCCATGACACCATTCTGCCGGGCCTGCGGGCGGCCACCGCGTCCGGTGTGGTCGACGCAGCTCAGCGCCGGTGCTAGGCGCTGAGATCGATGCGGTGAGCGCCCTTGACGCCGTCGTACCGGTCGGGACTGCAGGTGAGGA